>DASVED010000095.1:0-13491 GCA_036380775.1 Actinomycetes bacterium | reverse complement strand
GCTCAAGTCGACGGGTTCGGAGTTCCACGGCTTCCTCACCGACACCTACACGACGCTCGAGCCGACGACCGACCGGGTGATGGCGACCGCGCTGACCGCCCGCTGGCGGTGGCGCGAGGTGCCGGCCGACCCGGACGCGGCGTACGACGACGTGCGGTCGCTGCTCGTCTCGCGGTTCGGGGGCGTGCACAGCCTCGCCCTGCAGCAGACGCTGTGGGAGATGGGGCGGGCCCTGCTCGAGGCGCGGGACGACATCGGGGAGGTGCGGTTCGCGGCGCCCAACAAGCACCACTTCCGGGCCGACCTCGAGCCGTTCGGGCTGAGCAACCCCGGCGAGGTCTTCTGGGCGGCGGATCGGCCGTACGGCCTGATCGAGGTCGAGGCCCGCCGGGACGGCGAGCAGGTCGGCGAGCAGATCGCCGCCGCCTGGCAGTGGCTGCCCACCTTCGTCTGACGCCCCCATCGCCCGGTTCGGCGACGTTGCGCACATGGTGCCCGGCGTGTCGGTCGGCGTGTCGGTGCGCAACGTCGCCCAACGCGCGATGGGGGGATGGGCGACGGGGGATGGCGGGGCCGGGACGGCCCTGACGCCCTTGACGCGCAGAGGGACCCCACCGCGAACGGTGGGGTCCCTCTGGTTCAGTGCTGGGGTGCGCGCTCGATCAGAGCGGGCGGACGTTCTCGGCCTGCGGGCCCTTCGGACCCTGGGTGACCTCGAACTCCACGCGCTGGTTCTCGTCCAGCGAGCGGTAGCCCTCGGCCGCGATCGCCGAGAAGTGGACGAAGACGTCGGCGCCGCCGCCGTCCTGGGAGATGAAGCCGAAGCCCTTCTCGCCGTTGAACCACTTCACTGTGCCCTGAGTCATGCCGTGCTCCTTCTGTGGTGCGGTTAGGGCCGGCTGACTGCCGGTCCCTGGCTGCCGCGGTGGTCGTCGTCCCACATCCGGAACCGGTGCTCGGGTCCACATATGACGAGACGCCCAACGGAGTGACAATCCGCGGGCGTCCTTCAGAACGTGCGAGGAACTGCTTCTGCAACCGAGGGAAACCCTAGCACGGTGCGGCCTGGACGGACACCGGGCCGCACCATGCGGCGTGATGGGGCCTGATACGGCGTGATGCGGCAGGTCAGCGCTGGGTCGGCAGGGCGACGGGCAGCGCCGAGGCGCCGGGCACCGCGTGGTTCGCGACCATCAGGCCGTCCGGGTCGATCTCGGCCCGCAGCGACTGGAGCCGGGCGAACGACGCCTCGTCGTAGCCGGACGCGGTGTCGACCGCGCTCTCGGTGAAGTTGAGGTAGTTGCGACCGTTGCCCCACGGCGCCACGGCCTCGGCGGCCCGCCGGGCGTCGGCCTGGCTGCGGGCGGCCAGCTCCGGCGTCGCGGCGATCCCGAGCGCGAAGAACGCGAACTGGCCGTCGATCCGGGGCAGGGCGCCGGCCCCCTCGTGCGGGCGTCCCATGGCGCCGCCGAGCTGGCGCAGCTCGGCCAGGATCAGCGACGAGCCGGAGCCCGGCCCGGTCACCGCCACGAAGGCGTCGATCGCCGCGTCCGGCAGCGATCCGAGCACCATGGCCTCCGAGGTTGCGGGCGTCGGGCCCTCGGGGTCCATGTGCAGCCGGATCAGCGCGGCTGACGGCTGGCGCTCGAAGGTGTCCATCTCGGGGCCGAGCGCGCGCAGCGGCGAAAGGATCTCGGTGGCCCGCTCGTCGTCGGCAAGTACGGCGCCGTCGATCACGACGATGGTCCGGCCGCGGAAGGGCGGCGGCATCTCCTCGATCGGCGGCACGTTGAGGACCCGCCAGGAGGTCGTCACCTCGTCGGGCGCGTCCAGGGACCAGACCGACCAGACCCGCAGGACCTCGGCGGCCCGGGCGCCGTCGTAGACCAGCCAGCCGGCGTAGACCGTCTCGATCGGGAACAGCCGGAACTCGACGGCCGTGACGACGCCGAAGTTGCCGCCGCCGCCGCGCAGCGCCCAGAACAGGTCGGGGTTGGTCTCGGCGTCGGCGCGCACGATCTCGCCGGCCGGTGTCACGACCTCGAGCGAGACCAGGTTGTTGGCCTGCAGGCCCAGCTTTCGGGCGTACCACCCCATGCCGCCACCGAGGGAGTAGCCCGCGACCCCCACGTCCGGCGAGGAGCCGTGCAGCGCGGCCAGGCCGTGCGGTGCGACCGCGTCGACGACGTCCTCCCAGAGGGCACCGGCCTCGGCCCGGGCCACCATGCGCTCGGCGTCGACGGTGACATGTGTCATGGCCGACGTGCGGACCAGGACGACGTCGTCCAGCGGGCCGAGCGGGTTGGCGTTGTGCCCGGTGCCCTGCGCGGCGACCCGCAGCCCGGCGTCGCGCGCCGCGCGGACGACCTCGGCGACCTCCTGGGCGCTGCACGGGTAGGCCACCGCCGCCGGCCGCTGGTCGACGGCCACGTTCCACGGGGTCCGGGCGTCGTCGTAGCCGGGGTCGCCGGGCAGGTGGACGGCCTGGCCGCACAGGCGGCGCAGCGACGAGGCGTCACGGGTGGTCCCGGGGGCGGTGGGCTGAGCGGTCACGGGGGCTCCTTGGGGCGTACGTCGGGCGGGTCGCTGTCCTGGCCCTACCTTCCTGCCCTCACTTGAGGGCCCCTTGTGACCGGCTTGAGGTGGTCCGCCCCGCTCAGGTCAGGCGGGCGGCCAGCAGGTCGGGCAGCTCGGCGTCGGTGGCCGCGCCCAGCCCGGCCCGCAGCTCGGTCAGGGTCCGCTCCACCCGGGCCGGGGTGAGGAACAGCGCCTCCGCTATCTCGCGGTACGAGTAGCCCTTCACGACCGCCGCGATGATGCGGCGCTCGGTCTGGGTGGGGTTGAAGACCGTCGCCGGGTCGGGCGGCACCGCCGCCCCGTCGGCGATCAGCGCGGCCGCGACCTTGCGGTAGAGGCCGGGGGAGCCGCAGTCCAGGCTCCGCTCGAGCGCCGCCCGCAGCAGGGACTCCCGCTCGCTGCCCGTGGCGACCATGGCCACGGCCAGCTCGGCGCAGGCCAGCTCGTAGCGGGCGACGCTCGGCCGCAGCAGGTCCAGCGCCTCCCGGACCATCTCCTCCGACCCGGGCCCGCCCAGCTCGCCGGCTACCCGCAGGGTGCGCCCGAGCACGCTCGGGGCACCCCACTGCCGGGCCAGACGGACCTCCTCGGCCATCAGCTCGCGCGCCTCGTCCACCCGTCCGACCGCGGCCAGGATCGGGGCGCGGTAGGTGCGCCACGGCCGCCACACCGGGTTGGTGACCCACGTCTGCATCTGCTCCGTGCGGTCCAGGCGCGCGAGGGCTTCCTCGTAGTTGCCCTCGGCGGCGACGAGCCGGGCGTAGTTCTCCTCGAAGAGCCGGGCGCCGTCGCCGAACCGTTCCTGGTCGAGCACCGGCTCGGCGATCCGGCGCGCCTGGGCCAGCTCGCCCTGCTCCAGCAGGATGCCGAGGATGAACGCGTGGCCGTAGGGGACTCCCACGGCCGGCGCACCCCACGCCTTGCTCTGGTCGTTCGAGGTGTGCACCGACTGCAGGGCCTCGCGCAGGTTGCCGTGGTGCCAGAGCATGTGACCGCGCCACAGGTGCACGGACAGCGCCGAGAAGAGCGAGCCACGCGCGTAGGCCTCGGCCAGCGTCCGGTCCCAGAAGTCGCCGCTGCTCTCGTCGCACATCTCCTGCACGAAGGTCGCGACCACCCAGAGCAGACCGGTGTCGACGCGCTGGAGGATGCCGTCCTCGACGGCGAAGCGCGCCAGGCGCAGCGCCTTCATCCGGTCGCCGGTGACGATCAGCTCCTCCCAGGCCAGCGTCGCCGCCAGGGACCGGGCGCCGGCCCCGTCGCCGCGGACCTCCGGGGCGCCGACCAGCCACTCGTCCTGCGGCAGCCCGTGCATGTAGCCACTGATGCGCTCGAGTGCCTCCAGCCCCTGCCTCGCGTCGTCCAGCTCGGCGGGGAGCTCGGCCGCGGCGGCCCGGGCGAACGCGGTGGCCTCGCCCGGCGCCCCGGCGAAGACCAGGGTCCGGGCGAGCATCATCGCGACCTCGGCGCGCAGGTCGGGGTCGAGGAGGACGGCGTACGCCGCCTTGAGGCTCGACACGGCGGCCGGTCCGTCGGTCATCGTGCCCATCCGGCCCAGCTCGACCTGCAGGGTCGGCCGGTCCTCGGCGCGCGGCGGTTCGGCCATCGCCCGTTGCAGGTAGGTCTTCGCAGCGTCGGTGGCGCCGCGCTCGGCGGCGGTCTCGGCGGCGCGGCGGAGCACCAGCACCGCCTCCTGGTTGCCGCGCCGCGGGGCGAGGAGCACGTGGGCGGACACCTGCTCCGGGGTTGCCTCCCGGCCCATCAGCACCCGGGCGGCCCGCTCGTGGGCCAGCTCGCGCTCTCCGGGCGGGATGTCCTGGTAGGCGGCCTCGCCGACCAGCGGGTGCACGAAGCCGAGCGGCTGGTCGACCCGGACGACCTCCGCCCGGGCCAGGACGGCGATCGCCGCGGCGGTCTGCTCCTCGCCGAGCTGAGCCAGCGCCGCCACGACCGGCAGTTCGGCGCCGTCGCCGAGCACGGAGACCGCCCGGGCGACGGCCGTGCAGTCGGCCGGCAGCCTGCGCAGCCGCATCAGCACCATGCTCGACACCGCGCGCGAGCCGATCGCGTTGACGGTGTCGGCGTGCGACGCGTCCGGCCGGATGCCTTCCACCTGAAGCGCGCGCAGCAGCTGGCGGAGCAGGAGGGGGTTGCCGGCCGTCGTGCGGTGGCAGGCGGCGATGAAGCGCTCGTGGGCGTTGTCGCCGAGCCGGTGCCGGACCAGCTGCGCCGTGCCGTCCGGGCCGAGCGGGCCAGGGTGCACGGACACGGTGCTGTGGTCCTGGGCGAGCTCGGCGAGCAGCGACTCCTCGTCGTGGGTCTCGCCGGTGCGCAGGGTGGCTGCGATGAGGACGGGCAGACCCTCGAGTCGGCGCAGCAAGAAGGCGAGCGCCCGCACCGACCCGGTGTCGCACCACTGCACGTCGTCGACGGAGAGGACGACCGGCTGCTCGGCTGCGAGGTTGACCGTGAGCCAGTAGAGCCCGTGCAGCACGGCGAAGGACCCGTCCGCTCGGTCCGCCGGCTCGGACAGCGCGGCACCGGCCGTCACGTCGCCGAACACGGCCGCGGCCGAGGACGCCGCGCCGGCGAGCAGGGTCGCGCTGCGGGCCGGGTCGGCGAGGGTGCCCTCGAAGAGCTGGCGCACGGCGCCGAAGCCGAAGTCGCGCTCGAGCTGGCTGCCGCGGGCGGTCAGGACCAGGGCGCCCTGCTCGGCACCGGTCCGGCGTACCTCCTGGAGCAGCCTGCTCTTGCCGATGCCCGCGGGTCCGTGGATCAGCAGCAGCCGGCCCTGGCCCTCCAGGGCGTCGGCGAGGGCGCCCTCGATGACCCGGACCTCGCGGTCGCGGTCGACCAGCTCGTCGGCGGGGGAGGTGGCCAGGGCGGGCGTGCCCACAGAAGGACGCGACAGGCGCGCGGGCGTCGGGGCGGGCGGCGCCGGTGCCGGTGCCGCGCTTTCCGCGGGTGCCGCCGTCCGGGCCGGGGCGTCCAGCGCCGGCGACTGGGCCAGCACCTCCGCCTCCAGCGAACGCAGCGCCGGGCCCGGGTCGACCCCGAGCTCCTCGGACAGCGTGGCGCGGGCCCGCCGCAGGGCCGCCAGCGCGTCGGCCTGCCGGTGCGCCCGGTAGAGGGCGAGCACCAGCAGCCGCCACCGCTCCTCGCGCAGCGGGTCCTCGGCGACGAGCCCCTCGATCTCGGGCACCAGCACAGCGGACTCGCCGCTGCCCAGGCGCGCCTCCAGGCGCTGCTCCCGGGCGACGTCGCGCAGCCCGGTCAGCCGGGTGGCCTCGGCGTCCGCCCAGGCTTCCCCGATGTGGTCGGCGAAGGCCGGGCCGCGCCAGAGCGCCAGCGCCTCGTCGAGCAGCCGGTGCGCCTCGGTCGCCGACTCGGCGGTGCCGGCCCGGAGCAGGAGGCGTTCGAAGTCCCAGGAATCGACGCCCAGGTCGTCCACCCGCAGCGCGTAGCCCGGCCCCTGCCGGGCAATGACGCTGCCCCGGTCGCGCGGGCCCCGGTCCGGCTCGAGCCGTCGACGCAGATGGGAGACGTAGGCCTGCAGCGCGCTCGTCGCGCTCGGGGGTGCCTGGTCGGCCCACAGGGCGTCGGCGAGCCGGTCGGCCGGCACGACGTCGCCGCGGGCCAGCACCAACAGTCCCAGGACCGCCCTCTGCCGGGGGCCGCCCAGGTCGACGACGGCGCCGTCGCGGACCGCGGTCATCTCGCCGAGCACGCCGATCCGCAGCGTCGCGGTCGCCCCGGTCGAAACGACGACTCCGGCCTCCCGCACCTGCGGCAACGTCACAGCTCTCGCACCCACCCCTGCACCCGCCCGTGACCTCTCCGCGGAACCCTAATCGGGACGGTGGCGTCCCGGCAGGCGATTCGCGGCAGGGATCCCGCTTCCGCGATGGCGGGCCTCCGGCCCAGTCAGTGCGCCGTATCCCCGCCATCGCGCTCGGGCCGGGCGCGCGCCGACGCGCGGACCTGGCGCGGACGTACGCTCGGCGGGTGAGCAACCTGGACCGCAGGCCGGAGGAGTCCGCGGCCGGTGGCCTCGCCACCGTCAGCCACGAGCCGGTGCGCCGGGTCCTGGCGCCGCGCGAGGTTCCCCTGGGCGGGCCGCGCGCGATGCTCGTGCGCCGGACGCTGCCCCACCGGGAGCAGCGCTCGGTCGGCGCCTGGTGCTTCGTGGACGACTACGGGCCGTCGACCGAGCCGATGGCCGTGCCGCCGCATCCGCACACCGGCCTGCAGACCGTGACCTGGCTGCTCAGCGGCGAGGTGCTGCACCAGGACAGCATCGGCAGCGAGGCGGTGGTGCGTCCCGGGTCGCTCAGCCTGATGACCGCCGGCCGGGGCATCACCCACGCCGAGACGTCGACGCCGGAGTCGCCTCCGCTGCGCGGGGTGCAGCTCTGGGTCGCGCTGCCGGGCACCGCCCGCGAGATGGCACCCGCGTTCGAGCACCACGACCAGCTGCCCGTGCACGTCGACGGCGGGCTGTCCGCGACGGTCGTGCTCGGCCGGGTCGGCGACGCGGCGTCACCGGCGACGACGTACACGCCGATCGTCGGGGCCGACGTCTCGGTGGCGGCCGGGGACGCCGGCGCGCTGCCGCTGGAGCCGGAGTGGGAGCACGCGGTGCTGGCGCTCTCCGACGGGCTGGTCGTCGACAGCGAGCTGGTGGCCGGGGGATCGCTGGTCTATCTCGGCTGCGGTCGGGAGAACGTGGTGCTCGCGGCGTCCGGCCAGTCGGCCCGGGCTCTCCTGCTGGGCGGCGAGCCCTTCGACGAGGAGCTCCTCATGTGGTGGAACTTCGTCGGCCGCGACCATGACGAGGTGGTCGCGGCGCGCGATGAGTGGCAGCGCGCCGTCGGCGGTGCGGACACCCGGTTCGGTCAGGTCGAGAGCTATCGCGGGCCCTCGCTGCCGGCGCCCACACTGCCTGGCACCCGTCTGCGCCCTCGCCGCCGCATCTGAAGATCCACGTTGCGCTGACACACCAGATGACCGGCGTGTCTGGTGCAGTTGCGCAACGGCGTCGCGGCGCGGCCGTCAGCGCGCCTCGGCGGCCTGCCGCAGCGCGGCCAGGGTGGCTTGCATGCCGCGGCGGTTGTGCGCCGCTCGGTCGGCGATGCCCATGACCGGCATCGATGCCACCCGCATCCACGCCGCCCGTTTGTCGGTCCAGGTCTCCGTGACCGTGCACCCGCCCACGACCGGCTCGAACCGGTAGCCCCACTGCGCGATCGGGACGCCGAGAAAGTCGACGTCGAAGCCGAATCTCCGTCCCGGATCGGCCGCCGTCACCGTGCAGGTCGTGCTCCAGCGCATCGGCCCGTGCTTGTTGGTGCCGCGGAACCGAGCCCCGACGGCCGCCGCGGTGGCGCCGCCGAGCCACCGGCAGGATGTGGTCTCCGGGCTCCACGACCCCATCCGGGTCACGTCGCTCACCAGGTCGTAGAGGGTGCCGGGGTCGGTCGAGACCTGCTCGGTCACCAGGACATCGGGTGCGTTGCCATCGGACGCTTCGCTCACAGTGGCCATCATGGCTGGGATGTGGGACATCGCCGTCGTGGGGGCCGGGCCGGCAGGGGCGGCCGCGGCGCTCGGTGCGTTGGCGGCCCGGCCGTCCGCGCGGGTCCTGCTCCTGGACCGCGCCGGCTTCCCGCGAGACAAGTCATGCGGCGACGGTGTCGCGCCGCACGCCGTCGAGGTGCTGGAGCGGCTCGGCGCTGACGGTGCGGTCGCCGGCTTCCGCCCGGTGCACCGGCTGCGCCTGGGCTTCGCAGGGGCGGCGCCGGTTGTGGGCAGCATGCGCCGGGCCGCGTTCGTCGTGCCGCGCAGCGTCCTCGACGCGCGGGTCGTCGACGCGGCGGTGGCCCGCGGCGCGGTCCTGGAACGGCACCGGGTCCGGACTGTCCAGCGGCTCGCCGACCGGGTCGTGCTGGACGGATCGGTCGAGGCACGAGCCGTGGTGGCCGCGGACGGCGCCGGCTCGGGCGTACGCCGGCAGCTCGGTGTCCCGGACCCGCCGCGGGAGCAGGTCGCCATCGCGATCCGCGGCTACGCCCCGGTGGGTACGGGCCGGGAGGAGGAACAGGTCATCACCTTCGCGCCGGACGGCTGGCCGGCGTACGCCTGGTCCTTCCCGATCGGGGACGGCCGCGCGAACGTCGGCTACGGCGAGGTGCTCGGTGACGACGCGGTGACGCAGTCCCACCTCCTCGCCCGGCTCGGCGACCTGCTGCCCGGCGCCGCCGACGGCGCCTCGCGATGGCGGGCACACCACCTGCCGCTGTCGTCCGGCAGGCCACGTCAACCGGACGGCCGGGTGCTGCTCGCCGGCGACGCACTCTCCCTGGTCAACCCGCTGACGGGGGAGGGCATCTACTACGCCGTGCTGTCCGGTGCGCTGGCCGGGGAGGCCGCCGTGACGGCGCCGACGGACCCTGGTACGGCGTACCGTCGCGCGCTCCGCCGCGAGATGGGCCGGCACCTGCGGCACACGACCGTCGTCGGGGCGCTGGCCCGGCGGCGGTGGGTCGCCGAGGCCGGGGTGGTCGCGGCGCGTCGCAACGGCCTGGTGTTCGACGACCTCGTCGAGGTCGGGCTCGGCCGTGGCCTGGTCGGGCCGCGGCTGGTCGCCGGGCTGGCGTCGGGACTCGCGGTGACCGCGGTCCGCGGCGGGCGCCGGTAGTCCACAGGTCCGTTGCTGGTCCACATGTCGCCGGCTGAGACCGGTTCGGCACCCTTCGGTGCACCACGGTCGGTGTATGACGTCATCCGCCGCCGACGACCCGATGGTCGTGAAGGTCAGCACGCCCGCCGACATCCTCGGTGTGCTGCCCCACCGGCTGGGCTTCCATCCGCAGGAGAGCCTCGTCGTGGTGTGCCTCGAGGGGCCGCGCCGTCGCGACCACCTGGTCATGCGCGTCGACCTGGTCGCGTCCCGGCACGACGCGGCGGTGGTCGCCGACCTGGCCGAGCGGGTCCGGCACGCCGGCGCCACCGCGGCCGTCGTGGTCGTCTACACCGAGACGCCCTTCGACGGCGAGCTGGCCAGGGCCGACCTGGTGCGCGCACTGCTCGACCGCCTCCGCCGCCGTCGCATCGACGTGATCGAGGCGCTGCTGGTGCAGGGGCGCCGGTGGTTCAGCTACCAGTGCGAGGACGAGACCTGCTGCCCCGCGGTCGGCACGCCGCTGCCCGACCGGTTGACCCCGGCCGCCGGCCGTTACGCCGCGGAGGCCGTCGCACAAGGCGCGGTGGTGCTCGCCGACCGCGAGTCAGTGCAGCGCAGCGTCGAGCCGTCCGACCACCCGGTGGCTGCCGCGGTCCGCGAGCAGGCGGCGGACGCGGCCGGCGAGCTGCTGATGGACGCAGCGGTCGACGGCGGGCTGGGCGGCGCGTGCGCGCTGACGCTGGCGACACTGCGCCGGCTCGTGGCGACCTGGTCGGACGGCGCCCGGGACATCGACCCGGTCGACGCCGCGGTGGTCGCCGTGGGCATGCACGACAAGCGCGCGCGTGACGAGGCGATGACCTTGGTGCTCGACCACGAGCCCGGTGTCCTGGTGTCCTTGCTGACCGAGCTCGCCCGGAGCACCGGCGACCAGGAGGCCGCGCCGGTGTGCACCGTCCTGGCGTGGGCGGCCTATGCCGACGGGGGCGGTGCGCTCGCGGCGGTGGCGGCCGAGCGGGCGCTGCGTGCCCAGCCGGGCTACTCGATGGCCGAGCTGGTGCTCGAGGGCCTGCACCAGATGCTGTCGCCGCGCGCTGTGCGCCGGATCTGCGAGGACGTGCGCGCCGAGCTGACGGGGGAGCCGTAGCGGCGGGACCGCCGGTGGGACCGCCGGTGAGGTGCCTAGGCTCGGCGGCATGATCGGACACCTGCACCACGTGGTGGTCGACTGCCCCGACCCGCGAGCACTCGCCGACTTCTACTCCGAGCTGCTGGGGCAGCCGGTGACGTTCGCCGAGGACGACTTCGTGGTGGTCTCACGGGACGGCACGACGTCCGGGCTGGCCTTCCAG
This sequence comes from Actinomycetes bacterium, assembly GCA_036380775.1. Classification (GTDB taxonomy): domain Bacteria; phylum Actinomycetota; class Actinomycetes; order JACCUZ01; family JACCUZ01; genus DASVED01. The sequence continues at coordinate 2,880 of DASVED010000095.1, read as the reverse complement.
CTCGCCCCGGACCTCCAGCCGCCGGCCTGGCCGGACCCGAGCCGCCCCCAGCAGCTGCCGGTGTGGGCGGAGCCGGTCAACGCATGAGCGCCGGGTACACGGTCAGCCGGCCAACGCTCGCCGACGCGGCGGCCGTCGCCGAGCTCGCCGCGGCGACCTTCGTCGAGACCTACGCGGGCGCCAACGACCCGGCTCGCTTCGCCGAGCACGTGGAGCGGACCTTCACCGCCGACGCCCTGGCAACGCAGCTGAGCGACTCCCGCAGCGAGTTCCACTGGGTGCTCCAGGACGGAGGCCCGGTTGCCTACCTGCGGGTCAACACGGCGGGAGCACAGACCGAACCCGGCTACGAGGACGGCCTCGAGATCCAGCAGGTGTACGTCCTGGCCGCTCACCAGGGCGCCGGACTCGGACGCGTGTTGCTCGACCTCGCCGGGTCGGTGGCCCGGGAGAGAGGCTTGGCCTACGTCTGGCTCGGCGTCTGGGAGGACAACCCGAAGGCCATCGCGTTCTACGAGCACGCTGGCTTCGAGGCCTTCGGGGAGCACCGCTTCGTGCTCGGTGACGAGCCGCAGCGTGACCTGTTGATGCGCCGGTGGCTGGCCCGGCCGGGCGGAGGTCAGGTCCAGTAGGTGTCGTGCCGCAGGTAGAACTCGGCCGCGACCGCGTCGTCGGACAGTGCCTCCCGACGTACCGCGTCGGAGAGCGTCTCGAAGTAGTCCTCGCGTGGCGCGCCCGGCGTGAACAGGATCAGCATCGACGCGTCCTCGCCCGACTCGTTGCGGAACGCGTGGATGCCGCCGGGCGGGACGTAGAGGAAGTCACCCGCGGCGCCGGTCCGCCACTCGCCGCCGTCGTAGAGCCGGATCTCGCCGGAGAGGACGAAGAACGACTCCGAGATCGTCCGGTGGAAGTGCGCGCCGGGTCCGCTCGGTGACGGGCCCATCTCCCAGCGGTACAGCCCGAACTCGCCTCCGGTGCCGGCCCCGGTCGCCAGGTAGTGGCAGGCGCCGCCGGATGCGTGCGACAGCTCCGGCGGCTGGGAGGCCGGACGGAACGCGCCGCTGACCCGGCCCCCGTCGCCGGAGTACTGGACGGGTGGGTACGACATGCCGCACATTCTGCCGGGCTAAGGCGACGACGCGGCGGCCGAGCACAGCTCGAGCTGCCGCACACCGTCGCGCACCGGCCAGAGCAGCACCTCGCGTGCACCCGCAGCGGCGTACTCCGCGAGCACCTCGGCACAGTGCGCCGCGCTGCCGATCGGCAGGTGCGCGAGCAGGTCAGGGTCACGGTTGAGCGCCGGCGACAGCACGTCGACGAGCACGTGCTCGGCCTCTCGACGGTCGTCGGTGATGTAGAGCCACGTAGTGGCCACCGCGTCCGGGAAGGTGGCGGGGTCCCGGCCGGCAGCGCGCAGGTGCATGTCGAGCCGGGCCCGCGTCTCCCCGTACTGGGTCGGTGTCGCGTTGTACGCGGACGCGAACCAGCCGTCCGCCACGGCGACGGTGGCGGCGATCCGTCGGTCGGAACCCCAGCTGCCGAACCAGACCTGTGGGGGAGGATCCGGTCGCGGCATGAGGTCGAGATCGGTCGGGTAGAACGAGGCGTCGCCGGCCGGCTCGCCACGGACGAGAGCCCGGACCGTCCTGATGGCTTCGTCGAACCGCGCCCATCGCTGCTCGAACGGGACGCCGACGGCGTCGTAGTCGGCACGACTGGACCCCGGGCCCAGGCCGCCGACGACCGGACCGTCGGCCAGGGTCGCCAGGGTCGTCAGCATCTTGGCCACCACGACGGGATGGCGCACCACGGGCAACGCGATGCTGGTGGCCAGGACCATGTCGCCGGAGGAGGACGCGACGCTGGCCAGGGCCGTCGGGCCGTCGAGCCACGGCAACCGCCAGACGAGGTGGTCGTTGGCGGACACCGTCGTGTAGCCGAGCTCCCTGGCCGCCCGGGTGTAGTCGCCGAGGTCCTCCGCCGTCAGCGGACCGTCTCCGAAGTCGGCAAGCGGCAGGTGCACTCCGAGTCTCACGAAGGAGTTGTCCCACCGCAGGGCGTCGCACGGCAAGTCCCGTCAGCTCCGGCCCCGTTCACGCCACCGTCGCCAGCACGGCCGTGAGCTCGTCGATGCTGTCCACCTCGTACGCAGGTGGCGGGCCGTCCGGGTCGAGCGCGTGCCCCGGGCGCCGCAGCCGGACGACGGGGATGCCCGCCTCCAGCGCACCGCGGACGTCCCGCGCCGAGGTCGCGACGTGCACCATCTCGCCGAGCACCTCCCGCGCCCGCTGGTAGATCTCCGGGTGCGGCTTGTACGCGCGCAGCCGCTCGGACGTCAGCGCGACGTCGGCGTCGACCAGCGGCGCCGCTGCGGTCCGCGCGAACAGGTCGTCGTCGACGTTGGACAGCAGCCCGACCCGGTGGGTGCGCGCCAGCAGCGTCAGCCCGTCCGTGACGTCGGGCCACAGCGGCCAGCGGGGCAGCGAGCCCGCGAGTGCCTCGACGCCGGCCGCGGCGTCGCCCTCGACACCGAGCTCGACGAACGTACGCTCGAGAGCCGCCGTCGCCGGCACCCGCCACGGCGCCCACGGCTGGCAGTCCTTCTGCGCCGCCTTGTTGTGCGAGTCCCAGACGTCGTAGAGCTGCTCCCCGGACACCGGCCAGCCACCGTCGCGCGCCAGTCGCTCGAATGCCTGGGAGCCACCGGTGCGCGAGTCGACGCGCGCCGAGAAGAGGTCGAAGGTGACGACCGTCATCCGTCGACGACCATGTCGTCCGTCATCTGTCGACGACCACCGTGCGCAGCAGCTCGACCGGGTGCATCGCGTGCCGTGCCGTGCCGTGCTCGATCTGCTGGCGGCAGGAGACGCCGGTCGC
>DASVED010000094.1:0-2664 GCA_036380775.1 Actinomycetes bacterium | reverse complement strand
GCGGCCAAGCTCGGCGACCCGGTGGCGGTCGCCGCCTTCAACGACCTCGGCCACTGGGTCGCGCAGGGGCTGGCCGACCTGGCCGCCGTCCTCGACCCGGAGTGCTTCGTGCTCGGCGGCGGGGTCTCGGAGGCCGGGGAGGTGCTGCTCACGCCGACGGTCGCATCCTTCGAGCAGCTGCTGACCGGCACGGGCCGCCGGCCGCTCGCCCAGGTCGTGCTCGCCCAGCTCGGCAACGACGCCGGCCTCGTCGGCGCGGCCGACCTGGCCCGCTACCGCTGAGGAGCGGCCGCCGTCATGGAGCTGCACCTGCTCAGCTCGCTGTCGGCCGACGAGCGCGCACGGGTGCTGGCCGCTGCGACGGCACGGCAGTTCGCCCGCGGCGATGTCGTGTTCCACGAGGGGGAGCCGGGCGAGTCCCTCCACCTCGTACGCTCCGGTCGTCTCGCGGTCCACGTCTCGACGCCTGCGGGCGACTCCGCGACGCTCTCGGTGCTGTCCCCGGGGGACGCCTTCGGTGAGCTGGCCTTGATCGGCGGGCGGCACCTGCGGACCGCCACCGTGGTCGCCCTGGAGGCCAGCGAGACGCTGGCGCTGAGCCGGGCGGCGTTCGACTCGCTGCGGCACACCCATCCGGCCATCGAGCGGGTGCTGGAGGAGGCGCTGGCCCGCCGGGTCGAGGTGCTGTCCCAGGCGCTGCTCGAGGCGCTCTACGTCCCCGTCGACCAGCGCGTGGTGCGCCGGCTCGTCGACCTCGCGGCGACGTACGGCGGGAAGGTCGCCGGTTCGCCCGTCGTCATCCCGATCACCCAGGACGACCTCGCCGGCATGGCCGGAACGACCCGCCCCACCACCAACCAGGTGCTGCAACGGCTCGCCGACGAGGGCGTCCTGGGGTTGGGCAGGGGGCGGATCGAGCTGCGGGACCTCCCTGCCCTGCGACGCAAGGTGTCATTCCCCACCTAGGGGAGCGGCACGGCCAGCGGGCTGGAGCCGCTAGCGGCGCTCCCCGTCCTCCTTGCGTCGCACCATCTCGACGACGTGTCCCTCGACGTCGTCGAGCGGGTCCTCGGCGATGACCGCCGGCATGTCCTTCCGCACCGTGCCAGGCGTCGGGGCCCGGGTGCCGTCCTCGCCGATCGGGAAGGCCGCGTGCCCCTCGACCTCGGGGTAGTCGCGGTCACGCATCCGCGGCGGGCGCTCTTTGCTCATGTCGGGTCCTCTCGGACCGGGCCCGCCGGGTGCGAGCTCGTCCCGCCGATCATGCGCCCTGAGGGCGTCGCCCGTCTGTCGGCTCGCTGACACAGGCTCTAGGTTGAGCACAAAGCACCCCTTTGAGACCGGGAGCGGCGACGTGACGAACGGACCGGTCGAGCCGGCGGCGGTGCTGAGGGCACTGCGCGATCTCGCCGCGACGGTCGGCCCCGCGCTCGCCCCGCCCGGCCACCACGACGCGCTGCAGGCCGTGGTCGACACCGCGCGCCAGGCGTTCGGCGCGCAGGCCTGCTCGATCGCGCTGCTCGACGAGGACGAGCAGACGCTGGAGTTCATGGTCGCCAGCGGCGCCGGGGCGGCCGACGTCGTGGGGATGCGGGTGCCGGTCGGCGTCGGGGTCGCCGGATGGGTGGTCAGCTCCGGGCAGGCGGTCGAGGTCAGCGACGTGACCCAGGACCCGCGCTTCGCCCGCGAGCTCGCCGCGCAGACCGGCTACCTCCCGCGCTCGATCCTCGCTGCGCCGCTGGAGACCGAGCAGAGCATGCTCGGCGTCGTCGAGGTGCTCGACCGCGACGCCGACCGGCCGGGTGCCGATCGCGATCCGCTCGTGCTGGCCCTGTTCGCCCAGCAGTCGGCGCTGGCGATCGAGTCGGCCCGGCTGTTCACCGACTCGGGCCGGATGCTGCTCGACGCGCTGGTGGCTGCGGGAGCAACCGGCGGTGGGGGGACCGACGCGACGGCCAGGTGGGCGTCCGAGGCCGTCGCCAGCGCGCTGGACGCGATGGCGACCCAGCGTCCGCCGACGGTCGACCCCGACCTGGCCGAGCTGTCCGCGCTCCTGGTGCGGCTCACCGAGCGGGGGCCGGCCGAGCGACGGCTGGCCGTACGCCTCGTGTCCGACGTCCTGGACTTCCACGACTCCCGGCCCGCGCCGTGACCGCCCGCGCCGCGACCACCGTCCTGCCCGCCTGGTCGTGGCAGTTCGCCCGCGGGCACCTGCCGGACAACGCGGCCCTGCCGGCCGATCAGCCGCTGACCCGCGACTGGGCGTGGGCGGGAGCGACGGGAGCCGGTGTGCGGGTCGCCGTCATCGACAGCGGGGTCGACGGAGGGCACCCGGCGGTCGGATCGGTCGCCGGCGGCGTCGCGATCTCGGTGGACGCCGCGACAGGTCGGACCGAGCTGGTCGAGGGGCCGCACGAGGACCTCTTCGGGCACGGCACCGCCTGCGCCGGGATCATCCGGCGGGCCGCGCCGGAGTGCGAGATCTACAGCGTCCGGGTGCTGGGTGCGCGGCTGAGCGGGCGGGCGGCGGCGTTCGTGGCCGGGCTCCGCTGGGCGGTCGAGAACGGCATGCACGTCGCGAATCTCAGCCTCTCGACGGGCCGCGCATCGCAGTTCGCCACCTTCCACCGGATCGCCGACGAGGCGTACTTCGCCGGCACCGTG
>DASVED010000093.1:0-9257 GCA_036380775.1 Actinomycetes bacterium | reverse complement strand
GATCGCCACGGCCAGGAAGTGGTTCGGGTTGAGCAGCCCGCCGTCGGGGGTGACGATGCCGTGCCGGTCGGCGTCGGCGTCGTTGCCGGTCGCGATGTCGTAGGACTCCCGCTTGCCGATCAGCGACGCCATGGCGTGCGGAGACGAGCAGTCCATCCGGATCTTGCCGTCCCAGTCCAGCGTCATGAACCGCCAGGTCGGGTCGACCTCCGGGTTGACCACCGTCAGGTCGAGCCGGTGCCGGTCGGCGATCTCCCCCCAGTAGTCGACGCTCGCGCCGCCCAGCGGGTCGGCACCGATCCGCACCCCGGCGTTGCGGACGGCGTCGATGTCCAGGACCGAGGTCAGGTCGTCGACGTAGGTGGCCAGGTAGTCGTACGGGTGCGTCGTGTCGGCGGTGCGCGCCCGGGACAGCGGCACCCGGCGTACGTCGGAAAGGTCGCCGCGCAGGATCTCGTTGGCCCGGTCCTGGACCGCGCCGGTGATGTCACTGCCGGCGGGTCCGCCGTCGGGAGGGTTGTACTTGAAGCCACCGTCGCGCGGCGGGTTGTGCGACGGCGTGACGACGATGCCGTCGGCACGACCGCCACGTGCACCCGTGCCGCTCGAGCCGCTCGTGCCGCTGCCGTTGTGGCGCAGGATCGCGTGCGAGAGGGCCGGAGTCGGCGTGTAGCGGTCTCGGCTGTCGACCAGCACGGTGACGCCGTTCGCGGCCAGCACCTCCAGCGCGGTGGTCCACGCGGGCAGCGACAGGGCATGGGTGTCGCGGCCGAGGAAGAGCGGGCCGGTGATCCCGGCAGCCGCGCGGTGCTCGCAGATGGCCTGGGTGGTGGCCGCGATGTGTGCCTCGTTGAACGCCTGGTCCAGCGCTGAGCCGCGGTGGCCCGACGTGCCGAACGCGACCTGCTGCTCGGGGACCGACGGGTCGGGTCGGTCCGTGTAGTAGGCCGTGACGAGCGCGGCCACGTCGACGAGGTCGGCGCTGGTGGCGGGCTGCCCCGCGCGCGGGTCGGTGGTCATGGTCGCCAGCGTGTCAGACTTCCTGGACTGCCGGATCGGGGAGGAGGGTGCGGTGGCGGACGGCATGCTGCGCCCGGTCGGCGGCGACGACCCCGATCCCGGCGACGTTCCCCTGGACATCGTGATGGGGGCCGCAGGGGTCGGCTGGTTCGACTGGGACGTGCGCGTCGACCACCTGGTCTTCGACGACCGGATGTGCCAGCTGTTCGGCATCGACCCCGACACCTTCGACCACCGGGCCGCGTCGTTCTGGGCGGTCCTGCACCCGGCGGACGCGCCAGCCGTCGAGGTCGCGGTGGACGCGGCGCTGCGGGAGTGCAGCGACTTCGCGGCCGAGTACCGCGTCGTTCTGCCCGACGGCGACCTGCGCTGGGTCGAGGCTCACGGCACGGTGCTGCCGGGTGACGACGGCCAGGCTGCTCGCATGCTCGGGGTCGCCCGAGACACGACCGAGCTGCGGCTGGCCCGCGACACGGTGGCCCGCGCACTCGAGCACATGGCCGACTCGTTCGTCGCCGTCGACGCGGGATGGCGGGTGACGTTCCTCAACCGCAACGCCGAGCAGCTCGTCGGCACCGACCAGGGCGCGGTCGGGCGGCTCCTCTGGGACGTCTGGCCGGGCCTCGTGACGCGCGGCCTCGATCGCGCGTTCCGCGAGGCGGCCCACAGCGGCGAGCCCCGAGTGGTGACGACGTTCCTCGTGGAGAGTGAACGCTGGTACCAGCTGCGCGTCGTGCCCGGCGTCGACGGGGTCGGCGGGCTGTTCGTCTTCGGCACCGACATCACCGCCAGCCGGGCCGCCGAGCTCGCGCAGGAGCGCGGCCTCACCCGCCCCGAGCAGGCCCGCCGGGTCCTCGCCTACACGGCGGCCCTCACCGAGGCAGACTCCCTGGCGGACGTCGTGGACACGGTGGCCACGGCCGTGCTGCCGGCGTTCGGTGCGACCGGCATGCTCGTGTCCTTGTTCGAGTCCGGCCGGCTGGTGCTCGCGGGCCACTCCGGCTACGACACCCGGGCCGTCGAGCTGCTCGCCGTGCTGGATCCCGACGACGACTCGCCCATCTCCCAGGTGCTGCGCACCCGCAGGGCGCTGTTCCTCCCGTCCCGGGAGGCCTATCTCGGCATGTTCCCGCAGCGTCTCGAGACGGTGGAGGCCTCGCGCAAGCACGCCTGGGCCTTCCTGCCGCTGACCGTGTCCGGGCAGGCGCAGGGCAGCCTCACCATCAGCTTCGACGAGGGGCACGACTTCCCGCCCGAGGAGCAGTCCCTGCTCGTCGGTGTGAGCGGGCTCATCGCGCAGACCCTGGCCCGGGCCCGGTTGCGCGAGTCGGAGCGCAGCCTGGCCGCCGAGCTGCAGGGCCAGCTGCTGCCGCGTGCACTGCCCGAGCCGCCAGGCGTCAGCGCGCGAGCGCGCTACCGGACCGCGACCGACGGCATGGGCGTCGGCGGCGACTGGTACGACCTGCTCGAGCTGCCCGGCCAGCGGGTCGGCCTGGTGATCGGCGACGTGCAGGGCCACAACATGCAGGCCGCCGCGGTGATGGGCCAGCTGCGCAACGCGCTGCGCGCGTACGCCGCCGAGGGGCACGAGCCGGCCGCCGTCCTGTCCCGGACGAACCGGCTGATGAGCGACCTGGACCCGTCGCTGTTCGCAACCTGCTGCTACGTGTCGGTCGACCTGAGCTCCGGCACCGCCACCGTCGCGCTGGCCGGGCACCCGCCGCCGCTGCGCCGGACCGCCGACGGAACGGTCGTGCCGCTCGACGCACCCGTCGGCGCTCCGCTGGGTGTGGCCCCGGAAGTTGAGTACGGCACCCGCGAGGTGCACCTGTCGCCGGGCGACGTCCTGGTGCTCTTCACCGACGGTCTCGTCGAGGACTCGCGGCGCAGCCTGGACGTAGGGCTGCAGGGGCTGGCGGACCTGCTCGCGCGCTCCCCGGTGGACGACCTCGACGCGCTGGCCGACCGGCTGATGTCCGAGTCGATGCCGCGGGGCTCCGACGACGTCGCGGTGCTGGTGATGCGCCACGACGGCCTGGACGACGTCCGGCCGGTGACGGCTCAGCTGTCCGTCGACCGCAGCGACCCGCGGGCCGCCCGGGCGGCCCGCGACTTCATCGCCCGCTTCATCGACTCACCGCGGCTGCTCGACATCCGGGACACCTGCGTGCTCCTGGTGTCCGAGGTGGTGACGAACGCGCTGCGGCACACCGAGGGTGAGGTGTTCATGCAGCTGTCGCGGTTCCCGGACCGGCTCCGGGTGGAGGTCTCGGACCAGACCAGCCGCGAGCCGGTGACCGGCGGTGGCGGGCTGCTGGACGAGTCGGGTCGCGGCGTACCCCTGATGGACGCCCTCAGCGACAGCTGGGGCACCGCGCCGCACGGCGCCGGCAAGGTCGTCTGGTTCGAGCTCGACCTCCCCGGCTGACCGCGCGGTTGGTGGTCAGGCGGCGCGTGGGCGCCGCGAGCGGCGGTGGCGGTGCGGGGCCTCGCCACGGCGGGCGCCGGACGAGGTCCGCGGACCGTTCGTCTCGTACGCAGGACGCGCCGGCGGCGCGGTGACCACCACGGGCTCGCCCGACTCGGCCAGCTCACGGACCGGCACCGACCCGGGGACCGCCTGGATCGGCGCGACCTCGACACCGGCGCGGTCGAACAGCCGCCGGGCCGGGTTGACCTGCTCGGGGGCGAGCACCGACACGACGACGCCGGAAGCGCCGGCCCGGGCCGTGCGACCGGAGCGGTGCAGGTAGTCCTTGTGGTCGTTCGGCGGGTCGGCGTGCACGACCAGGTCCACGTCGGCGATGTGGATGCCGCGGGCCGCGACGTCGGTGGCCACCAGGACCCGGGACTGGCCGCGGGAGAAGGCGTCCAGTGCCCGCTGCCGCTGTCCTTGGGTGCGGTTGCCGTGGATGGCCTGGGCAGCGACACCGAGGCGGTCGAGCTGCTTGACCAGCCGGTCGGCACCGTGCTTGGTGCGCACGAAGAGCAGGGTGCGCGCGGGGCGGGCCAGGATCTCGGCGAGCACGACGACCTTGTCCTCGTGCTTCACGACGATCGCCTTGTGCTCCATCGTCGTCACGTGCGACTCGGCCGGGTCGACGGCTCTGGCGATGGGGTCGGCCAGATAGGTCCGCACCAGCTGGCCGACGGCACCGTCCAGCGTCGCCGAGAACAGCAGGCGCTGGGAGCCGGCCGGCGTCATGTCGAGCAGGCGGCTGACGTCGGGCAGGAAGCCCATGTCGGCCATGTGGTCGGCCTCGTCGAGGACGCAGGTCTCGATCTGGGCCAGGGTGCAGGAGCCGCGCTCGATCAGGTCGAGCAACCGGCCGGGGGTGGCGACGACGAGGTCGACGCCGCGCTCGAGGGTTGCGATCTGGCGGCCCATCGGCGCGCCGCCGAAGATTGCGACGGTCTTGACGCCGATCGCGTGACCGAGCGGCTCGAGGGCGTCGCGCACCTGCACCGCGAGCTCGCGGGTGGGGACGAGGACCAGACCGCGCGGGGTGCGCGGCTGCGACCGGGTGCCGGACAGCCGGGTCAGCATCGGCAGGCCGAAGGCCAGGGTCTTGCCGGAGCCGGTCTGGGCGCGGCCCAGCACGTCGTGTCCGGCGAGGGCGTCGCCGAGGGTGGCTGCCTGGATCGGGAACGCGGTGCGGATCTCGCGCCGCTCGAGGGCGGTGACCAGTGGCTGGGGCAGGCCGAGCTTGCCGAACGACGTCTCGGTCGGGGCCGGGCTCGCGGCGGCGGCCTTCTCGAACCACGCCTCGAGCTCCCGGTCGGCGGACCGGGTCGAGGCCGCCGACTGGGTGCCGCGCGACGACTTCGCGGGCTTGCCGCCGCGAGCGGGCCGGGGCGACCGGGCGGGGCCGCTCGGACGACCGGAGCCGCCTGAGCCGCTGCTGCGGCGCTGGTAGGGAGAGGACGAGGAGGATCGGGCAGGGCTCGCCGGTCGGCGAGGGGCGTGCGAGGGCACAGAGAACTCCGTCTGCGGTGTCGAGGCCGCACCGGAGGGCTTCGCCGCCGGGTGGCGGGAGCTCGTCTCGTGGGACGACCACGCGGGCAGCTCGCCCGCGGGAGTGGTGACTGATGGTCACCGTGGTTCGTGATCGAGTCTACCGGTCCGGCGCCGCAGGCCCCACCACCTGCGCTGTGCGACGCGTCACTCCCGCGGCGCCAGGCCCCAGCGGGCCTTGAGGGCGAGGATCCGGCGGGCGGAGGCGACCGCCTGCGACCGGGGGATCGTGCCGTCGGCGATCGCCCGGCGGATCGCCCGCATCGCCCGCAGCGGGGTGGCGTCGCACGGCATGGCCCAGTCGGCGCCGGCCCGCAGCGCGCGCACCGCCGCCCGGGCGGGGGAGATCCCCAGCGAGGAGCTCGCCGCGGCCATGGCCAGCGAGTCGGTCACGAGCACGACGTCCGGCCCGGCCGACCGCCGCAGGTAGCTCAGGGCGCGCGGCGAGAGGCTGGCGGGCACACCCCTTCGGGTCAGGCCCTCGGAGAGCAGGTGGCCGACCATGACGACCGTCGCACCGTCGGCGAGTTCCCGCTCGAAGGGCACCAGGTCGCGTCCTTCGAGAACGTCCAGCGCCGGCACCCGCGCCGGGCCGGTGTGGGAGTTCGTCGCCGCGCCGTGGCCGGGCCAGTGCTTCACGACGGTGACGACGCCGGCGTCGCGCATGCCCAGCCGCCAGGCCCGCACCATCCGTGCCACCCGGTCGGGGTCACGGGCGAACGCCCGGCCCAGCTGGTCGATGTAGGTGCCCCGGATCGCCAGGTCCGCGACCGGCGCGAGGTCCATCCGGACGCCGATCCGGCGCATCCGCACGGCGTAGTCGTACGCCGTGCGGCGCACCCGCGCGGGCCGCCAGGTGCCCATCGTCCGCGCCGAGGGCAGCCGGTAGATGGCCGAGCGCAGCCGCTGGACCGCGCCGCCCTCCTCATCGCTGGCCACGAACGGCCGCACCCGGGTCGGGGCCGCGTCGCGGACCCGGGCCAGCTCGGAGCGCAGGCCGCGCGGCGGGTCCCCGAGCAGGGTGATCGCGCCGATCCCGGCGGCGGCGTGCCGGCGTGCCCGGTCCAGGTGAGCCATGTCGACGCAGGACACCGTGAGCTGGGCGGCGAGCCGCCGGTTGCCCCATCCCGCGGGGTCGACAGCGGCGGCGTAGGGAGCCGGCGCGCCCGGCACCACGGACACGGCAAGAAGTCCGGCAGCGGCGGCGGGGACGATCGCGAGCACGAGGCACGACCGTACCCGTCGGTCATCCCGGCGATCCCGCCATGTGTGCTCGCTCCCGGCCGCCAGCGCGCACCGGTGAGATGATCCGGGATGTGGAGAACAGACGACCGCGGCGGCCGACCCTGCTCGGGAAGGCCGCCCTCGACTCGCTCGGCGGGTCTCCGGACCCGGCCGAGCTGGCCGAGGCTGCGCACTCGACCGCATCGCTGCTGGTCGAGTCCGGCCGGGCGACGACGGACGACGCCACCAGGGCCCGCCTGGTGCGGCTGGTGGACGACGTCGGTCTCGACACCGTGGCCGAGATGTGGGCCGGTCGACCGGCCCGGTCGCTGCCGGGAGCGCTGTGGCGGCTCTATGCGCTGCGGGAGTGGGTGCGGACCTGCGCCGTGGAGGCTTCGGCCGACTTCGCGGCGGGGCGGGCGGCGGCCCCGGTGCCCCACGTCGTGGCCGGCGCGGCCGACCCGCCCACGCCGGAGGCGCTGCGGGCCTTGCTCGACCAGGTCCTGCACGGCGTCTTCGCCGGAGACCTCGACGTCGCCCTCGAACGGGCCGGAGCCTTCTGCCGTGTGGTGGTCGCCGGCCGGGTGGCCAGAGCGGACGATCTCGACGTTCCCGACCCCGCAGCGGCGGATGCCCTGACGCAGTCGTCGGCCGCGCTGAGCGACACCGCAGACGACCTCGAGGCGGCAGCGGTCCTCTGGCGCCGCCAGGACCTCGTCTGACCGCGCTCGTCTGACCGGCCTCGCCTGACCACCTCGTGCGCCCATCGGGGTGGCGGGGTGGCGGATGCGGGGACCGTTTGTCAGACTGGGCGCGGCCCCCTCGGGGGCTGGTGAGGGCGCCGGGCCGCGGTAGCCCCGGGTCCCATGTGAAGCCGCCTCGAGCGGCCCTGCGCCGTGAGGCGCTCCCGGCCCGGCGCCCCACTCACCCTTCGTCCAACGGCGCGAGCGTCAGGTCTCGGAGTGGCCGTCGCGGCGCTGGTCGGCGAGGAAGCGCTCGAGCTCGGCGCCGAGCTCGTCGGCGGTGGGGAACCCGCGCCGGCCGGCGAGCAGGCCCTGCTCGTCGCCCGGTGCGTCGCCGCCGCGCGCGGAGACGTACGCGTCGTACTGCTGTTCCAGGGCCTGCACGACCGCGGCGACCTCCGCCGAGCCGCCGACCTGCTCGTCGAGCTCGGCGCGGGTGGCCTCCGCGGCGGCGCGCAACGTCGACGTGGGCAGGGTGAGCTCGGTAGCGGCTGCCACGTTCTCGAGCAGTGCGGCCGCCGCGTCGGGGTAGTCGGACTGGGCCAGGTAGTGGGGGACGTGCACGGCGAAGCCCATGGCGTCGTGACCGTGCTGCCCGAGCCGGAACTCCAGCAGGTTGGTCATGGCACCCGGCACCTGCACCGTGCCGACCCAGGCGTCCCGACCGGCGACCAGCTCGGGCCGGGTTGCGTGCGCGGTGACCGACGTCGGGCGGGTGTGGGGGACGCCCATCGGGATGCCGTGCACCCCGATGGTGAGGCGTACGCCGAGGGACTCGACCAGGCCGCGGACCGCGTCCACGAAGCGCTCCCAATGGATGTCCGGCTCGGCGCCCTCCAGCAGCAGGAACCGCGCGCCGGCCGCATCGGTGACCTCGTGCAGGACCAGACGTGGGTCGTCGTAGGACTCCCAGTGGTCCTCGACGAAGACCATCGGCGGGCGGCGCGACCGGTAGTCCAGCAGCTGGTCGACGTCGAAGGTCGCGACGGGTCGGTGGTCGAGCGTCGCGAGCAGGTGGTCACGGGCCAGCGCGCCCGCCTGGCCCGCGTCGATGAACCCGGTCAGGACGTGCAGCAGCACCGGCCCGGCGGACGTGGTTCCGTCCGCCGGGCCGGCGCCTGTCAGGCTGCTGGTCTGGTCGTGCAGTTCGTAGAGGTCGCGAGGGTCGAGCACCCCGACATCCTCGCACCGGGCCGCTCAGCGCACCCGCGGTGCCTGCAGGTGCTGCTCGGACTCCCGCTTGTGGCAGCGCTCGTCGTGGCCGATCTGGCGGAACAGGTCCGCGAGCGAGTCGAACGTGCCGTACTCGGCGCACAGCGTGCTGACGTACGGCGTCGTGTCGAAGTCGGGGTTCTCCTCGACCAGCTCGGCGTACTGGTGCTCGGCGTGGTCCTCGAAGTCCGCGTTGAGCCGGTGGCTCCAGTTGGGCTTGACGGCGTACATCAGCCAACACACGTTCCACCAGCCGAAGGCCATCAGCTGGGGGAGCAGGCGGAAGCGGAGGAAGCCGGTCTTCTTGCCGGAGCGGTCCACCAGCTCGGACAGGATCAGCAGGTGCCACTGCTCGTTGTCCTGCTGAGCCCGGAACGCGCGAAGGCGGTCGAAGATGCGCAGCGCCAACCCGACCTTGCGGTGCTTGCGGGTGATCTGCTTGTACGACGCGGACTCCCACGTCTGGTACGGCACCCGGGCCACGATCTCGAGGACCATGAACTTCTCCAGGGTTCGCCGGCGGCCGTAGAGCAGGTCCATCTGGAGGAACAGGAACCGTGAGGCGAGGGAGTACTTCCGCTTCGGCGCGGCGAGCGTCTCGGCGTGGGTGCGGGCCAGCTCCTCGTGCGTGAGCTTCGGCGGCTCGCCGTGCGTGTCGGTGGTCAGCGGCTGGGCGGTGCGGGACGGGCTGTCCAGAAGCATGGTCATCGCGGTCGTCTCCGTCTGGTGTGGTGGTGGCTCTCGGTACGTCGAGAAGCCTCGCCGCGCCCAGGCCGACCGACGAGCCTGCTCCCAGGCGGATCGCGGTGTGGTCACCACCACCAGGGACCACTGGGCGCCTACACCCGCCGCTCGGCCCCCGCGTGTCGCGACGGCCACAGAAGGGAACATCCGTTACAACTGGAGCACCAGAACGGCGACAAGGCCCCTCGACGCATGAGGTCGAGGGGCCTTGTGCTGTCCGCCGGCGTCAGGACCCGGCGTCGCTCCCGAGGGTGACCTGGGCCGTCGACTCCTGCCCGTCGCGGAGGTAGGTCAGGGTG
>DASVED010000092.1:0-9369 GCA_036380775.1 Actinomycetes bacterium | reverse complement strand
TCCGTGCGCGCGGCCTGCAGCGCATCCTGTGCGAGGGCGGGCCGAGCCTGCTCGGGGACCTCGCAGCCGCCGGACGCCTGGACGAGCTGTGCGTCACGATCTCGCCGCAGCTCGTCGGCGGCGACGGGTCGCGCATCCTTCACGGTCCGGACCTCGAGCTGGGCCTACGGCCGACGTTGCTTCTCGAGCAGGACGGTGTCCTGCTCGCCCGCTACGCCGTGGGTTGAGTGCGCGTCAGCGCGGCGAGGAATACCAGGGCTCGGTGATGTCGATGAACTCCGGCTCGCCGTCGGCCAGCGAGTTGAGCTCGGCCATCTGGTCCTGCATCTCCTGCGGGAGCTCCTTCTTCTCGCCTTCGCGGGCGTCGGCCTCGGACGTGAAGTAGTTGACCATCGTCCACCGGCCGTCCGGGTGCCCGATGCTGACGCTCCCGACGATGTCCGGGCGGTAGGCGGACCAGTCGGTGTCGTCCTGCTCCATGAGCTTCCAGGCGCGTTCGGGGTCGGTGCTGCCGCCCTGCATGACCTGGACGAAGCCCGCCTCGTCGGGGTTGCCGCGCACGTCCACCATCACCCGGTCGCTGTCGCGGAAAGTGGCCTCCCCCTCGATGAGCTTGGCCATCTCCGCCCACCAGGCGCCTTGCTCCGGGCGGTCGCTGTTGCGCCGGGCAGCTGCCTCGTCCTCGAATCGGACAGCCGCGACCATCCGACCGTCCTTCGCGACGCCCGCCGTGGTCCCCAGCCAGCCGGTCGCGCCGGGCGACAGCTCCGCCACCCAGCGGTCCATGGCAGCCTTCACCGCGGACGGGTCGGACACCTTTCCCTCGATGACCTGGACGAACATCGGGCGCCTCCCTCACGGCCGGCCGGTCGACCGGCACGGCCCGACCGTACGTCCCCGACGCGCCGCCGTCGAGGGCCACTTGGCGTGGCGGACTGTTCGGGCGGGTCGTCCGGGCATGATGGGCGGCGTGCAGCTGCCACTGAGCCCGCCCTTGGGCCCCATGCTCGCCAAGTCGGTCAAGGCAATCCCGCAAGGTGACGCGGCAGGGGACTACCTGTACGAGCCCAAGTGGGACGGCTTCCGCTGCATCGCCTTCCGGGACGGCGACGAGGTCGAGCTGTCCAGCCGCGGCGAGAAGCCGCTGACGCGCTACTTCCCCGAAGTGGTCACGGCCCTCAAGGCCAACCTGCCCGACCGGTGCGTGGTCGACGGCGAGGTCGTCATCGCGACCGGTGACCGGCTGGACTTCGACGCCCTGCTGCAGCGGATCCACCCCGCGAAGTCGAGGGTCGACAGGCTCGCGGAGGAGACACCGGCGTCCTTCGTCGCGTTCGATCTGCTGGCCGTCGACGACGAGTCGCTGCTCGCCACGCCGTTCGGGGACCGTCGCGACCGGCTGGTGCAGCTGCTGTCCGGCGCCAAGCCGCCGGTGTTCGTCACGCCGTCCACCGACGACATCGAGATGGCCAGGCAGTGGTTCGCGGTCTTCGAGGGAGCCGGTCTCGACGGGGTGGTCGCCAAGAAGGCCGCGGACGGCTACCAGCCCGACGTACGCGCGATGTACAAGATCAAGCACGAGCGCACCGCCGACTGCGTGGTGGCGGGCTACCGGTGGCACAAGTCGGGTCCGGTCGTCGGGTCGTTGCTGCTCGGGCTCTACGCCGACGACGGCACGCTCCAGCACGTCGGGGTGTCGGCGTCGTTCACCATGGCGCGCCGGCAGGAGCTGGTCGAGGAGCTGGCGCCCCACGCGGTCGACGACCTCACCGATCACCCGTGGCGGGAGTGGGCCGAGGCGGACGCGCACGAGAAGGGCCGGCTGCCCGGGGCCGTCAGCCGGTGGAACGCCAAGAAGGACCTGTCGTGGGTGCCGCTCAAGCCCGAGCTCGTGGTCGAGGTGGCTTACGACCACATGGAGGGCACCCGGTTCCGGCACACGGCGCAGTGGCGGCGGTGGCGGCCCGACCGGACGCCGGAGTCCTGCACCTACGAGCAGATCGATCGCCCCGTACGCTTCGACCTGGCCGACATCCTGGCACCTGTTGACCCCCGCTGACCGACGCCGGTCGAGAGGACTCTCGTGTACCGCATCCTGCTGCTGAGCGAGTCGACGCTCGCCGACCACGACGTGACCCGCGTCGCCCAGCTCCACGGCGACGAGGAAGTCGAGGTCCACCTGCTGGTCCCGGCCGACGCCGAGCACAACCGCCTGATCGAGGCGCTCGACGAGGTCTCGCTCGGCCGGCTGCGCGACGCGCTCGACGAGGACGACGACCCGACGCCCCAGCAGGCCGAGCAGGACGCGATGCACGCGGTCAACGAGTCGCTGGACAAGCTGGTCGCCGCCGGCCTCACGGCACGCGGCTCGGTGACCGGCTCGGACCCGGTGCCGGCTGCGCTGGAGGCCGTACGCCTGGACGGCTCCGACGAGGTCATCGTCGTGGCGCCGCCGCACCCGATCGAGTCCGCCCTGCACCGCGACTGGGCGTCCCGGCTGCGCGACAAGCTGCCCCTGCCGGTCCTGCACGCGGTGTCCGGCACCGACCGCCTGATCGGCTGAGCGCGACGCGCCGTCAACCCAAAATCCGGGCAAACCGACCGGTCCGCCACCGACGTGTCGGATACTTGCCGGGCCGACGTTCGGATGCTTGCCGGTCCGACCCCTACCCCGCCCGACACAGAGCAGGTGCCTGCATGCGTTCCACCCGGAGCCTGCGACGTGCGCTCGCAGCCGCTGCCGCCGTCGGGGTGCTCCTGCCCCTGGTCCCGAGCTCCGCGCAGGCGGCCGGCGTCGCGCCCGACGCCGACGACCCGCAGGTCCGGCTCGTGGTGCGCACCGACACCCGCGCCGCGGGCCGGGAGGTGGCCGAGGCGTTGTCCCGCGAAGGCGCGCGTCCGGCCGGGCGGGTGCCGCGGCTGAAGGCGGTCGCCGTCGACGTCGCGGCCTCGGAGGCCGCCGGCCTGCGCTCGCTGCTTCTACGCCGCGCCGACGTGACCTCGGTCGATCTCGCCAACCGGCGCTGGCTCAGCGAGGAGCCGGCCGACCCCCGCTTCCCGGAGCAGAAGACCTACCTCGACGCGATCCGCGCCACCGGCGCGTGGGGCCGCCCCGCCCACGGCTCCCCGGACGTCCGCATCGCCGTCATCGACTCCGGCGTCGACGTGACCCATCCCGACCTCGCGGGCAAGATCGCCGGCTCGTTCAACGCCGTCCAGCCCGGGTCAACCGTCCGTGACGTCGTCGGGCACGGCACGGGAGTCGCCAGCGTGGCCGCGGCCGCCACAGGCAACGGCGTCGGCATCTCCGGCGCCGGCTACAACAGCTCACTGCTCGCGGTGAAGGTCGCCGACCGCACCGGACGGATCTTCACCGACGACCTCGCCGCCGGCATCGTCTGGGCGGTCGACAGCGGCGCCGACGTCATCAACCTCAGCCTCGGCGGCCCCACGTCCGACGACCTGGAGCGCGACGCGATCAGCTACGCACAGAAGCGCGGTGTCCTCATCGTCGCCGCAGCCGGCAACGCCGGCAGCACCGCGAAGCAGTTCCCCGCCGCACATCCCGGCGTCCTCTCGGTCGGTGCGACCTCGGCCAACGGCTCCAGCCGGGCCGCGTTCAGCAGCTTCGGCTCGTGGGTGGACGTCGCGGCCCCGGGCAAGGGCATCGTCGTCGCGGCCCCGGGCGGTGGCTACGAGAAGGCCGACGGCACCTCGTTCGCGTCCCCCCTCGTTGCCGGCCAGGTCGCGCTGCTCGAGGCGTTCCGCCCGGGCCGCACGGCCGCCGAGCTCAGCGCCGCCGTCACGAGCGGGGCCAACACGGCCAAGCTCGGCTTCGCCCGGGGGCTCGTGGACGTCGAGGCCTCCCTCGACCTGCTGCCGCCCCGCACCGTTCCGACGATCCTGTCGCCTGCCGAGGGGTCCCCGACCAGCGGGACCACGACGGTCGGTGTCAGCAGCAGCGCTCCCCGCGTCCGCCTGACGTTCGCCGACCTCACGAAGGTCGTGAGCACGGGCGGGGGGTTCGCGAGCGCGACCTTCGAGACGTACGGCCTGGTCGGACCGCAGCCGGTCACCGCCGCCGACTGCAGCCGACTCGACCAGTGCAGCGCGACCCCGGCGACCGTCACGGCGACCGTCGTCAACCCGGCGCCCACGCTGACGGCACCCGCCAACGGCTCGGCGCAGTCCGACGACGTCATCCGGGCTGCTGCGGACGCCCCGGCCGAGGCCGCGGTGCGGTTCCGGGTGGACAACACCGACCCCGTGCTGTCGGCCACCGGGCAGACGTCCCACGAGGCGTTGCTCACGACCGAGCGGCTGGCGGACGGCGTCCACACCGTCTCGGCCGTCCTGTGCCGACGCGACGGCAGCGTCTGCGACGACGGCACCGCGAGCAGCGCGACCGTCACTGTCGACCGGTTGCACCCGTCCGTGACCGGGGTGTCGGTGCAGTACCTGAGCCCCAACGGCGACGGGCGCAACGACACCGCCACGGTGCGGTACCGGCTCGAGAGCCGCCAGGTCGTCACCCTGCGGGTGCGCAACGACGCGCGCACCGTCGTCTACAGCAAGCGCCTGGGCGAGCAGGCAACAGGCCCGCACAGCGCGGTCTGGAACGGCCGGACCGACGCCGGCCCGGTCGTCGGCAACGGTGTCTGGACCCTCGAGATCGCCACCTCGTCGCCGGACGGTTCCCAGGCCGGACTGGCGAGCCGGCCCGTCACGGTCGACCGTGCACGGCCGAAGGTGACCGACGTCGCCAGCGGCGTCCGCGCGCTCTACCCCGTCCGGGACGGTTACCGCGACCGGACGGACGTCACCGCGACCCTAAACGAGGATGCCCGGCGGATCGGGCTGCAGGTCCGCGACTCGGCTGGCCGGGTGATGCGCACCAAGCAGCTCGGGGGTCAGCGCGCCGGTGATGTCAACGCCACCTGGAACGGAAGGGGCCGGGGCGGCGACCTCCTGCCGGCCGGCCGCTACACCGTGCGCCTCGTCGTGGAGGACCGGGCCGGCAATCGCACGAACAGCGAGGCGGTCCGCCAGACAGTCTCGGCGCAGCGGACGGTCCGTCGCAGCGGCACGATGACGGTCACCGCCCGCGAGTCGCTCACCGAGTCGTTCGCCGACGACTGCTCGAGTGTGTTCCGGCACACCAAGGGCAAGCGCCAGGGCTGGGTCGGCTACTACAGCTCGGGGACCTGCGCCTCGGGCGACGCGTACGCCGTTGCCGACCACCAGGTCCGGCTGCCCGCAGCGGTCCGGTACGGCTCGGTCCGGCTGAGCGCCCGTGGCGGCAGAGCCGACCCGCGCTTCCGCGACTCGGCCCAGGTCGCCTACTACGACCGCTTCCAGAATGCGAGCGAAGCCGACTTCCGACTCTCTCCGGCGCTGGGCACCTACACCGGCCCCAGGGTGAAGGCGGACCGTCACCTGATCCGCAACCGCATCTTCCGGTGGTCGACCTTCACGACCGGCGTTGCGTGGTACGACGTCGACACGTACACGGTGCGGTTCACCTACGACGTGCTGCGCTGAGGCGGGCGACGATCCTCCGGCGGCCGTCCGGCACGATGGCCCGATGACGAGGAGCGGGCGGATGCACCGCGCCGCACGGTTCGAGGATCGTGTCCATGCGGGCATCGAGCGGTGGCTTCGCCGTCGTGGCTGGCGGCCGACGGTCCTCGCGTTCACCGGCTACGGCGCGAACGGCTGGGTCCGGGTCCTGGCCAGGGTGCTACTGGCCCCGCCGGACACGCAGACCCGCGAGCTGCGGCTGGGTCGTGGGTGGCGTCGGTTCCTCACGGCCACCGCCGCCGGCGTGCCGGTCACCGTGGACGTCGGAGGGCGCCGGCACGAGGTCACCAGTGGTCGCGGCGGGTACGTCGACTCGGTGCTCGCTGCGGACCTGCCCGGCGGATGGGCCGAAGCCACCGTCTCGGCGGCCGGAACGGCACCGGCGACCGCTCGCATCCGGGTCGTCGACGAGCAGGCCACCACGGTGGCCGTCATCAGCGACATCGACGACACCGTGCTGGTGACGGCCCTGCCCCGGCCGCTGCTCGCGGCCTGGAACACGTTCGTCCGTCACGAGACCACCCGCCGGCCGGTCCGTGGCATGGCGACCTTGTACCGCGAGATCGAGCGGCGGCACCCGGACACGCCGTTCGTCTACCTCTCGACCGGCGCCTGGAACGTCGCCCCCGTCCTCGAGCAGTTCCTGAAGCGCCATGCCTACCCGCCGGGCCCTCTGCTGATGACCGACTGGGGCCCGACACAGGACAGCTGGTTCAGGTCAGGTCGCGAGCACAAGCGGCGCGAGATCCACCGCCTGCTCGACGAGATGCCCGACCTGCAGTGGCTGCTGATCGGGGACGATGGGCAGCACGACCCGGAGATCTACGCCGAGGCGGCCGAGTCCGCGCCCACGCAGGTCCTCGCTGTCGTCATCCGCCAGCTCAGCCAGACCGAGCAGGTCCTGACCCACGGCTCACCCGAGCCCCTCCACGAGCGCGGGACACGGCGCAGCTCCCGGACGTACGACGAGGTTCGCGCTCCCGACGGTTTCGGCCTGGTCACCCGGCTGCGCGAGCGCGGGATCCTGCCTGACGAGGGGTGAGCCGACCGGTCAGGCGGTCGCCTCGGCGACGAAGGCGTTGTCGGTCGTGATCTCCATCAACAGGGACTGGTCCATCGAGACCGCGACGACGTGCTCGCGGCTGACCACGTGAGCCTTGTGCCCGTCGAGCAGGATCACGCAGAACCGGTCGACCCCACCGACGATGACGTGGACGTACGCCCGGCCGGTCGTCGTCTCGACGTCCACCCGCATGCCTTGCTGATGGGCCACGTCCAGCGCGAACCCCACCGTCACCATCGTGCTGCTCTGCACGGATCCCACCCTCGGTTGACGTCGGGGTCGAGTCTGGGGGTCGGCGGCGCGATGGCGGAGCCGCCTCGCCGTTTCTGGCCAGGAACCACCCGATGGGGCCTGGGAGATTTCACTCGGCGGTAGTCATCTCGGACCATTCACCAGGTGTCACCCGTTCGTCACACAACGATGTCCGCCGCCGACCCCGTGACCGAGTGCCCGGAGGGGTCGTTGGACGGACGACGGGACTCGGCGCGGGGGAAAGGACCGACGATGCGGCACAGCAAGGCAAGCAGCCGGACCGGTCTGAGCCACGACCTCGAGGTCCTGGCCGACCGGGCGGTGCAGCGTGGCGCCGTCAGCCGGGCGAACGACCTCCGGGCGGTGGCCGAGCACCTGCGCACCAAGGAGGACCGAACAGGCGGGGGTCGGCCCGGGCCGGTCGAGCGGCGGGCGCGGTCGACAAGGACCATGCTCAGACGCGCTCTCCGCAAGCTGCGTCGGCTCCGGGGCCGGCGGGCCCGCCAGTAGTAAAGCGGCTGACTCCTCGGGACGGGTTGTCGCTCCCGCCGGACGTCTTAGACCAAGCCTTGGGGACTCGTCGGGTTTCGCCACCGTCTCCGTGGACAGACCTCGCCAGACAACGCCGCTCTTCCTGCCGGATGAGACGCACCGCCGACGGGCCACGCCCAGCCGCTGCGGACGCCTCGGGGACGTGGGTGCTCCTTGCCACGCCTCGTGCGGTGCCTTGCGCAAGAGACAAAGGGGAACACAGATGTTCGGACGAACCACCCGCCTGCTGGCCGCTTCGGTCACCCTGGCGATGATCGGTCTGGTGGGCGGAGCTAGCGCGCAGTCAGCCTCCGCCCAGACGGTCACCAACGAGTTCGGGACTCTCACGGTCAGCAAGGTCACCGGAGACGCAAAGAACGGCGCCACCTTCGCCGGCAAGTACAACGTCAAGCGGTTCGTCACGGGCGACTCCGGCCGGACGAAGGCAGTGGGGCGCCTGGTCGGCACGGTCACCAAGAAGAGCGGCGCGACCGAAGACGTCAGCAAGAAGGGCGTGCGGATGCCCGTCCGGACCGGCGCCTCCTCGGTCTCCGGGCTGCCTGCGGCCCCGGGCAGCGTCGCGCCGTCCGTCGTCGGCTGCGAGGTCCTCGACCTGGTCCTCGGCCCGCTGGACCTCGACCTCCTGGGCCTCGTCATCCACCTCGACCAGGTGCACCTGAACATCACCGCCGTACCCGGCGCGGGCAACCTGCTCGGCAACCTGCTCTGCGCGGTTGCCGGCCTGCTGGACAGCTCCGCGCTCGGCAACCTCGGGGCCGTGCTGACCAACTTGCTCAACGCACTGCTGGGCATCCTGAACGCCTAGGTCTCACGCGGGCTTCGGCCGCACCCCTCTCGCAGGGGTGCGGCCGATGCCCCAGTCTGTTTGGAGGCGTGACGCGTGTCCTTCACCACACCGGCATCCGTTCCATCCGGGATCCCTCGACGGGTGACCGACGTCGAGAGCCGGTCGCCTGCTGACCTCACTGACTTCGTGGGCGATGTCGGCTTCCACCTCGAGGACGATTACCTGGTCCGCGGCACTGGGCGCTTGGCCGGCGACCAGGTTCGCTTCCATGAGAAGGACGTCGCCGCCAACGGCAAGGACGTGCGCGTGTGGAGCATCCGCCGCGACAACGAGGCGTTCATGGCGGAACCGGCGCCGACCTTCTGAACCGGCGTTCGGTGGCGAGCCGAGTGGGCCAGGGAACGCGGACGGCCAGGGCTTCGGCGCCGACCTCGCCTGGCTCTACGTCACCTTGCTGACCGTCGGCTACATGGTCAGCCGCGGCATCGCGAAGGCCGGCAGCTACGAGCACGACAACGACCCGCGCAGCTGAGGAGAAAGTCGGTGCCGCGTAGAACGCGAGTCCAGGTGCGCCCCCTCGGGGGCGCACCTGGCTGTCTCGCCATGATTCTCTTCTCGGTCGTCGCGTCGATCCTGCTGACCGTCGTGCTCAACGTCCTGGTCCGGTGACCCTGCCTAGCGTGCCCGCCGACCGTCCGAGGAGGCGACCAGCTGACCGCACCGCTGGCAGCCGCCCGAACGCTCGGCCGTGAACGGGATCTGGTGAAAGATGATCCACCCGGAAACGTCAGCCCCGCAGAGCGCCGTCGTGGCCTCCCCGGCCACGGCGATCTTCGCCACGGCGTGCTCGGCCCCTACCGGCTGGACGGTGCCGACGCTCCGCTGGCGTACCTGCGGTATGTCGGGCGGTCCCACACGTTCCCCTACCGCGGCAACCACGTACACGAGCTACTCCGACTCGTCGGGTGGGGCGTAGAGCTCCAGAGCGATGCCATCCGGGTCCTTGAAGTTGAGGAAGTGCCCGAAGGGGTCGTGGTGGGTCGGCGTGAAGGTCACGCCCAGCTCGGAGAAGCGCCGCTCCCAGTCAGGCAACTCTGACGACTGGACAGCAAACGCCAGGTGGTCCAGGCCGGTC
>DASVED010000091.1:0-7702 GCA_036380775.1 Actinomycetes bacterium | reverse complement strand
CAGCGCCGCGTGGGCGATCGCCCCTGTCGAGAACCCGGCGAACAGCCCTTCGTTGTCGAGCAGCTCGCGGACCCGGCGGACGGCGTCGCGCGGCCCGACGGAGTACCGGGACGTCAGCAACGACGCGTCGTACAGCTCCGGGACGAAGCCCTCGTCGATGTTGCGCAGCCCGTAGACGAGCTCGCCGTAGCGCGGCTCGGCCGCCACGATCTCCACCCCCGGCACCCGCTCCCGCAGGAACCGGCCGACACCCATCAGCGTCCCGGTGGTCCCCAGCCCGGCCACGAAGTGGGTGATCGACGGCAGGTCGGCCAGGATCTCCGGCCCGGTCGTCGCGTAGTGCGACTCGGCGTTGGCCGGGTTGCCGTACTGGTAGAGCATCACCCAGTCCGGGTGCTCGGCAGCCATCGACTTCGCCACCCGTACGGCCTCGTTCGACCCGCCCTCGGGAGGTGACGACACGATCTCGGCGCCCCACATCTCGAGCAGCTGGCGGCGTTCGATCGAGGTGTTGGCCGGCATCACGCACACCAGCCGGTAACCCTTCAGCCGGGCGACCATCGCCAGGGAGATCCCGGTGTTGCCCGACGTCGGCTCCAGGATCGTGCACCCCGGCCGCAGCTGACCGGACTTCTCGGCCTGCTCGACCATGAACAGCGCCGGACGGTCCTTGACCGACCCGGTCGGGTTGCGGTCCTCGAGCTTGGCCCACAGCCGGACCTCCGGCGACGGCGAGAGCCGGGGCAGCCCGACGAGCGGCGTGTTGCCGACGGAGTCGAGCAGCGAGTCGTAGCGCACGGAACGTACGGGCACGGGGCCCGACCCTCAGCCGCCTGCCACCGCGGGGAGCACTGTGACGTTGTCGCCGTCCTTCACCGACGTCTCCAGCCCGCCGAGGAAGCGCACGTCCTCGTCGTTGAGGTAGACGTTGACGAAGCGGCGCAGACCCTTCTCGTCCACCAGCCGGCCGCGGAGCCCGGCGTGGCGGGACTCCAGGTCGTCGATCAGCTCGGCGAGCGTGGCGCCCGACCCGTCGACGGCCTTCTCACCGCCGGTGTACTGCCGCAGGATCGTCGGGATGCGGACCTCGATGCTCATCGCGGGACTGACTCCTCGTTCGGGGACGTTGGCGCCTCACCGGAGAACGTCTCGACCACCTCGACCTCTTCCTCGGCCACCTCGCCGTCCACGATCCGGTACGACCGGAACTCGGTGTGATCCGGCTCACGGGTCGAGACGAGGACGTAGTGCGCGCCGGGCTCCTGCGCCAGCGAGACGTCGGTGCGCGACGGGTAGGCCTCGGTCGCGGTGTGCGAGTGGTAGATCACCACCGGCTCCTCGTCGCGGTGATCCATCTCGCGGTAGAGCGCCAGCAGGTCGGCCGAGTCGAACTCGTAGAACGTCGGTGAGCGGGCCGCGTTGAGCATCGGGACGAACCGCTCCGGGCGGTCCGAGCCGGCCGGACCCGCCACGACCCCGCACGCCTCGTCGGGGTGGTCCCGGCGGGCGTGGGCGACGATCTGGTCGTACGTCGTCCGGTCGATGCGCAGCACCCCACGATCCTAGGTTGCTGCCGCGCAGGCGCTCACCAGAGCGCCTGGACCAGGCTCTCCTCCAGGTACGTCAGCCGGTCGTAGACCCAGAACATCGGCAGCCGCGGGTCGTCCTCCGCCATCGACTCGACCAGCTCGTCCCAGTCCTCGCTGACCCCCAGCCGCTCCCCCAGCACAAGCCGGGAGTCGTTGAGAGCCCGTAGCCAGGCCTGCCCCTGCTCGGCCGTGAGGGTCACCCGCTGTCCCGGTTCCTCCAGCGTCGCGAGCGCAGTCTCGAGAGCCTCGCGCTTCTGCGCCCGCAGCCCCGGCTCCGTGTAGCGGCGGAAGTCCGACGAGGCCTCCGCGTCGTCGGTGTAGCCGTCCGGGAACAGCCGGGCCAGTGCCGGGTCCTCCGGCGCCGTGGTCGCCGTGCCGATGCCGACCGCGGCTGCCAGCGGGTCGTCCTCCCCGCCCTCGTCGGCCGGGCCGAGGAGCTCGAGCATCTCGCCGAAGACCCGCTGCAGGACGCGCAGCTCCGCGACGCCGAACGTCACCGAGAGGCCGCCCTTGCGGGCCTTGCGGAAGCTCGCGACCACCGTCCTGGATCCCCTACTCGTCGTGCTGCATCGTGGCCCACAGGCCGTAGCCGTGCATGGCCTCGACGTCGCGCTCCATCTCCTCGCGCGTCCCGTTGGACACGACCGCCTTGCCCTTCTCGTGCACGTCCAGCATCAGCTTGGCGGACTTCTCCTTGCTGTAGCCGAAGTGCTTCTGGAACACGAACGCGACGTAGGACATCAGGTTGACCGGGTCGTTCCAGACGATCGTCACCCACGGCTTGTCGGGGACGACGAGGCCCTCGGTCCCGGTCTCCTCGGTCTCCATCGGCGCGACGGACATACGGACCAATCTAGGCTGGGTGCCGTGAGCGTCGAGAGCGGTCTCCTGACCGACCACTACGAGCTCACCATGGCCCAGGCGGCCCTGCGCGACGGCACGGCCGACCGTCGGTGCGTCTTCGAGACCTTCGCCCGGCGGCTGCCGGAGGGCCGCCGGTACGGCGTGGTGGCCGGCACCGGGCGGCTCCTGGAGCTGATCAGGACGTTCGGGTTCGCCGAGGAGTCGCTGTCCGGCCTGTGCTCCCGCGGGGTGGTCGACGAGCAGACCTGCGACTGGCTGCGCGGCTACCGGTTCAGCGGCGACATCACGGGATACGCCGAGGGCGAGGTCTACTTCCCCGGGTCGCCGGTCCTCACCGTCGAGTCGACCTTCGCCGAGGCAGTCCTGCTGGAGACCCTGACCCTGTCGGTGCTGAACCACGACAGTGCGGTGGCGTCCGCGGCGTCCCGCATGACCCAGGCGGCCGGCGACCGGCCGTGCATCGAGATGGGCTCCCGCCGCACTCACGAGGAGGCTGCCGTCGCGTCGGCCCGGGCCGCGTTCGTCGCCGGCTTCGCCTCGACGTCCAACCTCGCAGCCGGGCGGCGGTACGGAGTGCCCACCACCGGCACGGCGGCCCACTCCTGGACGCTGCTGCACGAGAAGGAGGCGGACGCCTTCCGGGCCCAGGTCGACGCCCTCGGTGTGGGAACCACGCTGCTCGTCGACACCTACGACATTGCGGCCGGCATCCGCGCCGCCGTCGAGGTCGCGGGGCCGGAGCTTGGCGCGGTCCGGATCGACTCGGGCGACCTCGGCGTGCTCGCCCACCAGGCGCGCGCACAGCTGGACGAGCTGGGCGCGCACCGGACCCGCATCGTGCTCTCCGGCGACCTCGACGAGTACGCGCTGGCCGCGCTGGCGACGGCTCCCGTGGACGCGTACGGCGTCGGGACGTCCGTGGTCACCGGCTCAGGGGCGCCGACGGCAGAGTTCGTCTACAAGCTGGTGGAGGTCGACGGCCGGCCGGTGGCCAAGCGCTCCGAGGACAAGGTCACCCACGGCGGGCGCAAGACCGCGGTCCGCCGGCACCGCTCGACCGGGACGGCCACCGAGGAGGCCGTCCGGGCACAGGGGACGCCGGAGGGGCGCGCGGGCGACCGGGCGCTGCAGGTTCCGTTCGTCCGTGCCGGGGAACCTGTCGACGTACCGTCGCTCCAGCAGTCTCGCGAGCACCTGTCCCAGGTCCTGACCACCCTCCCGTGGCAGGGCCTCGCCCTCTCCCGCGGAGAGCCGGCGATCCCGACCGTCCACGAGGGGGCACCGTGAACTACGGCCAAGGCACCGCGCTGCTCGTCGTGGACGTCCAGAACGACTTCGCCTCCCCGGACGGCGGCCTCTACGTCCAGGGCGGCGAGCAGGTGGTGCGACCGATCGGCGTCGAGGTGGGGGCCGCCCAGAACGCGGGGTCCCCGGTCGTCTACACGCAGGACTGGCACCCGGGGTCGACGCCGCACTTCGAGAAGGACGGCGGCATCTGGCCGGTGCACTGCGTCGCGGACACCTGGGGCGCCGAGCTGCATCCCGACCTGCTGGTGCACGGCCCGGTGGTGCGCAAGGGGACGTCGGGCGAGGACGGCTACTCCGGCTTCTCGGTGCGCGACCCGACGTCCGGTGTCGCGGCGGCGACCCAGCTGCAGTCGCTGCTGGACCGTTCGGTCCGCCGGCTCGTCGTCGTCGGGCTCGCGGGTGACTACTGCGTCAAGGAGACCGCGCTGGACGGCGTGCGGCTCGGCTACCAGGTCGAGGTGCCGCTGCAGCTGACCCGGTTCGTCGAGCTGACCCCAGGCGACACCGAGCGCTCCGTCGAGGAGATGCGCGCCGCCGGCGTCACCGTCACCTGACGCGGCGGGCCAGCGCCGGGTCAGGTGACCCGCATGCGTCCGGGTGCAGGATCGCGGCGAGGGCCTCGACACCGTCGACCAGCCGCGGCCCTGGGCGGGCGAACGACGCATTCGCGTCGACGGCCCACAGGGGTACGCGGGCAGGTACCCGGTCGGCCACCTCCCTTGCGAGCCGGGCGGACTCGTCGAGGCCGAAGCCGCACGGAGCAGCGACAACAACGGCCGGGGCAGCCGCAGCGACCGCCTCCCACGTCGCTCGCTCGGACCGCCGGCCACCCGTGCCGAGCACCGACCGGCCACCGGCGGCCGCGACCATGTCCGGCACCCAGTGCCCCGGTGTGAACGGCGGGTCGGTCCACTCCAGCACCATCACCGGCACGGGTGCCCGGCCGGCCACAGCGCGGGCAACAGCGGTCAGCCGCTCCCGCAACATCGTGACCAGGTCCGCGGCACGTCGTTCCGTGCCGGTGGCCTTGCCGAGCGTGTGCACCGACCCGAGGACCTCGTCCAGCGTCTGCGGGTCCAGCGTCAGCACCTCCGCGCGGCAGCCCAGGTAGGCCAGCGCATCGCCCACCACGGACACGTCGACCGCGCAGACGGCGCACAGGTCCTGCGTCACGACCAGGTCGGCATCGAGCCCGGCCAGCGCGTCCGCGTCCAGGCGATAGAGGTCGTCGCCCGCTGCCATGCGCTCAGACACCACGGCGTCGATCTGCCCGGGCGACAAGCCCTCCGGCAGGGACGACGTCGAGACGATCCGCCGGGACCGCGCCTCGGCCGGGTAGTCGCACTCGAAGGTCACGCCGACGACGTCGTCACCGGCGCCGAGGGCGAACAGGGTCTCGGTGGCCGACGGGAGCAGGCTCACGATGCGCACGGGTCGCCACGCTACGCGGCCAGGCCGTCACCGCGATGTCCGATGCCCGCTAGTAACTGTCGGTGCGACCAGGCAGGCTGGGCCCATGCTCGACCACGAGACGTGCTACCGCGCCGTCAGCAGCCGCGACCCCCGCTTCGACGGGTGGTTCGTGACGGCGGTGACCACCACCGGCATCTACTGCCGGCCGAGCTGCCCGGCGACCACCCCCAAGCGGCGCAACGTCACGTTCCACCCGACCGCCGCGGCCGCCCAGCTGGCCGGCTTCCGGGCTTGCCGGCGGTGCCGGCCGGACGCCTCCCCCGGGTCGCCGGAGTGGAACGTCCGCTCCGACACCGTGGCCCGGGCGATGCGGCTGATCGCCGACGGCGCCGTCGACCGCGACGGCGTGACCGGGCTCGCGGCGCACCTCGGCTACAGCGACCGCCAGCTGCACCGCCTGCTGACCGCCGAGGTCGGTGCCGGCGCCCAGTCGCTCGCCCGGGCCCAGCGCGGCCACACGGCCCGGGTGCTGATCGAGACCACCGACTTGCCCTTCGCCGACGTGGCCTTCGCCGCCGGCTTCGCCAGCATCCGTCAGTTCAACGACACGGTCCGGGCGGTGTTCGCGACCACCCCGCGTGACCTGCGCGCCGCCGCGGCCCGGCGGCGAGCCGCCGACCGGTCGCCGGCCCCCGCCCCCGGACACCTCTCGCTGCGGCTGCCGGTCCGGCCACCGTTCGACGGTGCCGGCCTGATGCGGATCCTCGCGCACAAGTCGGTGCCCGGCGTCGAGGCGGCCGACGGGACCACCTACCGCCGGGCGCTCTCGCTGCCGCACGGCGAGGCGACCCTTGCGCTGCGGGCCGCCGGAGACCACGTCGCGTGCGACCTGCGGCTGGCCGACCAGCGCGACGTCGTGCCGGCCGTCGCCCGGGCCCGGCGGCTGCTCGACCTCGACGCGGACGCTGCGGCCGTCGACGAGGTCCTCGCGGCCGACCCGCTGCTGGCACCGCTGGTCGCTGCCTGGCCGGGGATTCGGGTCCCGGGCTCGGTCGACGGCACCGAGATGGCGGTGAAGGCCGTCATCGGCCAGCAGGTGTCGGTGGCCGGCGCCCGGACCGTGGCGGCACGGCTCTCCACGACGTACGGAAAGCCGGTGACCGCGACCGACGGCACGGGCGTGACCCATCACTTCCCCACCGCCGAGGCGCTCGCCGCGGTCGACCCGGCCACACTGCCCATGCCGCGCAGCCGGGGACGCACCCTGGTCGCGCTCTGCACCGCCGTCGCCGAGGGCCGACTCGACCTCGACGCGGGCGCCGACCGCGACGAGACGACCGCGGCATTGCTCGCGCTGCCGGGCGTCGGTCCGTGGACCGCCGACTACGTCCGGATGCGCGCGCTGGGTGACCCCGACGTGCTGCTCACGACCGACCTCGGGGTGCGGCGCGGCCTCGAGCGGCTCGGCGTCGCCGGCGACCCCACGTCGGCCGCTGCGCACGGCGAGCGCTGGCGGCCCTGGCGGTCCTACGCCCTGATGCACCTCTGGCACCTCGTCACCGACCGGGAGATCCCCTCATGACCACCACCTTCACGACCACCGTCGACAGCCCCGTGGGCCAGCTGCTCCTCACCAGTGACGGTGAGTCCCTGACCAGGCTGCTCTTCGCCGCCGCACCGGATCCCGACTGGTCGACCGAGCCGTGCGCCGTCCTCGACCGGGCGGTCGCGCAGCTCGCGGAGTACTTCGCCGGGGAACGCACCGACTTCGACCTGCCGCTGGAGCCGGCCGGCACGCCGTTCCAGCTCACGGTGTGGCAGGCGCTGCGCGACATCCCCTACGCCGAGACCATCAACTACGGACAGCTCGCCCTGCGGGTGGGAAACGCGAAGGCGTCGCGCGCGGTCGGCCTGGCGAACGGCCGGAACCCGATCTCGATCGTGGTGCCGTGTCACCGCGTGATCGGCGCCGACGGGTCGCTCACCGGCTACGGCGGAGGCCTTGACCGCAAGCGCACCTTGCTCGACCTCGAGCGGCGGACGGCCGGGCACGAAGACCCGCAGCTCAGCCTGCTCTGAGCCCAGCCGACCGCGCCGCGCCGCCCCAAGCCACTGGCGCCAGCGTGATCCAGGTGGCCCGGTGGCCCCTAGAGGGGCTGCTGGGTCACCTGGATCACCACGGTTCGACGCCGATGGGCTCAGCCGGTCGTCGAGTCGGCGTCCGGGTCGACGGTGCGTCCCGCCCACGTCCACGCGTACGACGTGTCCTCGCAGGCGATCGCCGGGTCGAGCAGGTCGAGCGGCCGGAACGTGTCGACCATGACCGCCAGCTCGTCGGTCTTCTCCTTGCCGATCGAGGCCTCGACGGACCCGGGCTGCGGTCCGTGCGTGAAGCCCGACGGGTGCAGCGAGATGGAGCCCTGCTCGATGCCGGCGCCCTTGCGGGACATGAAATCGCCGCCGGTGTAGAAGATGACCTCGTCGGAGTCGACGTTGGCGTGGTTGTAGGGCGCCGGGATGCCGTCGGG
>DASVED010000090.1:0-5487 GCA_036380775.1 Actinomycetes bacterium | reverse complement strand
GCCGCCTTCAACGAGAAGCGCCAGCCGGACTGGCCGGGCCGATGACCATGATCCTTGTTGCAGCGACACACCAGACACGCCGGCGAACTGGTGTGTCGGCGCAACGAGGAGCTGGGGGATCCCCGACGGAGGACCGAGATGACTGACCTGCCGGAGCGGCTGTCGTTGCGCGAGGTGGGCCCGCGCGACGGGCTGCAGAACGAAGACCCGGTCCCGACCGCCGGCAAGGTGGCCCTGATCGACGCTCTGTCGCGGACCGGTGTGGGGCGGATCGAGGCCGTGTCGTTCGTGCACCCGCGGGCCATCCCGCAGATGGCCGACGCCGCCGAGGTGTGGGCCGCCGTGACGCCGCAGCCGGACGTGCGCTACTCCGCCCTGGTCCCCAACCTCACGGGCGCCCAGCGTGCGATGGACGCCGGCTTCACCGAGATCGAGGTGGTGGTCTCGGCGTCGGACACCCACAACCGCAAGAACCTCAACCGCTCGACGGAGGAGTCGCTCGACGACATCGCCGCGATCATGGAGGAGGTGCACGGTCGGGGCGCGACCTGCCAGGTCATCGTCTCCACCGCCTGGGGCTGCCCGTACGAGGGCGAGGTGCCCGTCGAGCGCGTCCTGTCCGTTGCCGGCCGGGCGCTGGCGGACGGGGCCGACGGCCTGTCGTACGGCGACACCACCGGGATGGCCACGCCCTCCCGAGTCACCCGGCTGGTCGGCGAGACCCGGTCGGCCCTCCCCGACGTGCCGCTGAACCTGCACTTCCACAACACCCGCGGCACTGGGCTGGCCAACGTGCTGGCCGCGCTCGAGCTGGGTGTCAGTGACTTCGACGCGTCCGTCGGCGGTCTCGGCGGCTGCCCGTACGCTCCCGGCGCGACCGGCAACATCGCCACCGAGGAGCTGGTGCACATGGTCGAGGACATGGGCGTCGCCACCGGCATCGACCTCGAGGCCATGATCGAGGTGGCCGCAGAAGCCGAGAGACTGGTCGGCCGGACGCTGCCCTCCCAGGTGCTCCGGGCCGGGCCCCGGACCAGGATCGTCGGCTGACTGAGCCCATCCCCGGCTCATAAGGGGTCGGATCCTGCCGTATCCCTGCAACGAGGTGCCGTCGTGCGGCATCGTCGGTGACCACGGGGTGTACCCCCGCGGTCCAGGAGGCGTGCGTGCACATCGTTCCGTCGAACGCCGGCTCGCCCGCTGCGGCCGGGAACGGCAGGGCCGACGACGCCGCGCGGCTGCGCTCGCTGCTCGACATCGCCCAGGTGATCGGGTCCACCCGGCGCTTCGAGGACCTGGTCGAGCTCTCGGCCGAGGCGGCCCGGCGGGCGCTGGACGCGGCCGGGCTGTCCATCTCCCGGTGGGACCGGGAGACCGGCGTGCTGCGGACCCTGGTCAACGTCGGCCTGCTCGGCCCGGACGAGACCCGCCTCCCGCACGACGAGACGTACCGCCTGGACGACTGGCCGCTGATGTCGGCCCTGGTCGAGGACCGGGTCTCGTTCGTGTCGGCGGTCGACGACGGCACACCCGAGGCGGGCCAGCTCGCGAGGCGCGACAAGGACTCGGCGCTGTCCGTGCCGATCCTCGTCGAGGCCAGGGTCTGGGGTGAGATCTGGGCCTCGCGCACCGCCGGGCAGCCACGGTTCACCGAGGCCGACCTCGGGTTCGCGGAGGCGCTGGCGACCCAGATCGCGGCAGGCGTCGTGCAGGCCGACCACCTGGCGCGGGTGGAGCGGCTCGCCTTCACCGACCCGCTGACCGGGCTGGCCAACCGGCGCGCGGTGGACGAGCGCCTGGACGAGGCGCTGGCCGCTCACCAGGCCGAGGGTCGCTCGGTGTCCATCGTCCTGGCCGACATCAACCGGCTCAAGCAGGTCAACGACACGTTCGGGCACGAGGCGGGGGACCGCCTGATCGTCGCGGTCGCCGAGGCCGTGAGCCGGGCGAGCGGGCTGGCGCGCAACGGGCTCGCGGCACGCATCGGCGGCGACGAGTTCTGCGTCGTGGTGGGCGACGAGCCGCTCGGCGTCGCCGTCCAGGTGGCCGAGGAGCTCTGCCGGCTCGTGGAGGGCCAGCCGATGAGCACGGGGGTGTCCTGCGGTGTCGCGTCCACCGACGTCCTGCCCGAGCGCGTGGACAACCAGGTGCGACTGTTCCGGCTCGCCGACGCCGCGCAGTACCGCGCGAAGCGGTCCGGGGCCCGCAGCCCGGTCGTGGCCGGGCGCTCGGCCCCCGAGGAGCCAGAGGACCCGGGCGACACGCCGGCCGACCGCCGCGGGCGGCGGGGCCGGCTGACCACTGACCTCCCCGGCGCGCTCGAGTCCGGGCTGGCGGCCCTGGACGGCCTGCCCGGAGGGTCCTGCCGTGACCGGCTGGAGCTGGTCGGCGACCACATGCGCGACCTGCTCGACGCCGCAGGCTGGTTCCTGTCCGAGGTGCGGCCGGGGTCGACCGACCTGGTCACGGTCAGCAACTCGGTACAGCGTGCGGCCGACGAGCTCGGCGCCGGCCCCGGGATCGCCGCGGTCGGGGAGGTGTTCGACCTGCTGGCCTACCCCGTCACCCTGGCCGCCATCGAGCAGGCCGGCTCGTTCTACGTCGAGGCCGGCATGCCCGGCAACGACCCGGCCGAGGAGGCCACCCTGGTGACCGCCGGCTACCTCGCGGTGCTCGGGGCGGGCGCCGCGGATGAGGGCGCCGGGTGGCTGGTCGAGATCTACGCGGACCAGATCAGCCTGCCGATGGGGGGCTTCGAGCCGGTGCTGCGGGCGCTCGTCGCGGTCGCCGTCGCCGGGGCGGCCGGGTCGGACGAGGCGTCGGCAGTGACGCCGGCGGAGACGAGTGCGCTACCGCAGGCGAGGGCTGCCGGCGGACGCCAGGCACCCGCCGCCGTGCAACGCACCGACCGTTAGGCTCCCAGTCCGCGGCACGCCCCCGCGTCCTGGCTCCGCAGAACCCCACCCGTGAGGTGAGTCCCGCCGTGTCACCGGTGCAGACCCAGCAGCACAACCCGATCCCCGAGCACCCGCCCGTCCCCGACCTACGGGCCCGGGTCGAGAGCGGCGGGGCCGAGAAGTACCACCAGGCGAACGCCGGCAAGGGGAAGCTGTTCGCGCGCGAACGGGTCGCGCTGCTGGTCGACGAGGGCTCGTTCGTCGAGGACGGCGTCTTCGCCAACGTCGCCGCCGGCGACCTTCCGGCCGACGGCGTCATCACCGGCTTCGCGACGGTGGACGGGCGCCCGGTTGCCCTGATGGCCAACGACTCGACGGTGAAGGCCGGGTCGTGGGGCGCGCGGACCGTCGAGAAGATCATCCGGGTCATCGAGACCGCGTACCGGACGGGTGTCCCGATGGTCTACCTGGTCGACTCGGCCG
Organism: Actinomycetes bacterium; assembly: GCA_036380775.1. GTDB lineage: Bacteria > Actinomycetota > Actinomycetes > JACCUZ01 > JACCUZ01 > DASVED01. Next base: position 2,107 of record DASVED010000090.1, on the reverse strand, counting down.
GGGCCCGGATCACCGACCAGATCGACCTGTTCCCGGGACGTCGCGGCGCCGGGAAGATCTTCTGGAACCAGGTGCGCGCCAGCGGCTCGATCCCGCAGGTGTGCGCGCTGTTCGGCCCGTCGGCGGCGGGGGGTGCCTACATCCCGGCGTTCTGCGACGTGGTCGTGATGGTCGAGGGCAACGCGTCGATGTACCTCGGGTCGGACCGCATGGTCGAGATGGTCACCGGCGAGAAGACCACGCTGGAGGCGATGGGCGGCGCCCGCGTGCACTGCACCGAGTCGGGCGTCGGGCACTTCCTCGTCTCGACCGAGCAGGAGGCTCTGGAGACGGTCCGGGCCCACCTGTCCTACCTCCCGTCGAGCTGGGAGGGCTCGCCGCCGGCCGCCGAGCCGCGGCCCGCGCCGGGCAACATCGACCTCGCCCGCCTCGTGCCCGACAGCGAGCGCCAGGCGTTCGACATGCGCCGGTACGCCAGGGGCCTGCTCGACGACGGCAGCTTCTTCGAGATCCACGCGCTGTGGGCCCGCGAGGTCACGGTCGGCTTCGGCCGGCTCGACGGCGAGGTCGTCGGCGTCGTGGGCAACAACTCGATGTTCAAGGGCGGTGTGCTCTTCGTCGACTCGGCCGACAAGGCGACCCGGTTCGTGCAGATGTGCGACGCGTTCAACGTGCCGCTGCTGTTCCTCTCCGACGTGCCGGGCTTCATGGTCGGCTCGGTGGTCGAGAAGCAGGGCATCATCCGGCACGGCGCGAAGATGATCACCGCGATCTCGGAGGCGACGGTGCCGAAGATCTGCGTGGTGGTCCGCAAGGCCTACGGCGCGGGTCTGTACGCGATGGCGGGGCCCGGCTTCGAGCCCGACGCGACCATCGCGCTGCCGACCGCGAAGATCGCCGTCATGGGAGCGGAGGCCGCCGTCAACGCGGTCTACGCGAACAAGATCGCCGCGATCGCCGACGAGGAGGAGCGGGCCGAGTTCGTGGCCGGGAAGCGCCGCGAGTACGACGAGGACATCGACATCGTCCGGCTCGCCAGCGAGCTGGTCGTCGACGACGTCGTCACCCCCGACGTGCTGCGCGACGAGCTCGTCCGGCGGTTCCGGGTCTACCGCGGCAAGGACCGGCACTTCTCCCGGCGCCGGCACGGCGTGACGCCTGTCTGAGCGGTCGTCCGAGGCGGGCCCGCGACCGGATCTGAGTACGCGTACGGGTACGCCCGACCCGTCCTGACGCCGAGGGTTACGGCATGGAACCCACCGTGCTCGCCGGGCCGATCCAGTTCAGCCCCGCCGAGATCGCGCTCATCCTCGCCGTGATCACCGCCAGCGCCCTCGTCCTGGCCGCACCGGGCTGGGTCGCGCTGGCGTTCGTCGTGGGCCGCCGCGCGCCGGCCGGGTCGTCTGCCCGCCGTCGGGCCGCCGCCTGGGCCGGGGGAGCGCTGCTCGGCATCGCGGTGAGTGGCGGCGTCGGTGCTGTGGTGGCGGCGCTGCTGGACGGGTCCGACCACAGCGTCCTCGGTATGGTCGCCGCGGCCTGGGTGTCCTGCTGGGCGCTCGCGCTGGCGCTGCACCGCCTGAGGCCGCCCGCGCCGGCAGCACCGGGGCACGCGTCGAGCACGGGAGCGGGGTGGGGACGATGATCGACGAGCAGTTCCTCGCCGACCCCTCACGCTGCCCGTCCTGCGCTGCCCAGCTGCGCGCGCCTGCCGAGCGCTGCCCGGCCTGCCGCATCCCGCTGCAGGGGCCCACCGCCGCCCGGCTCTGGCAGGTCAGCCAAGAGGCGTCCGCGCTGCTGGCCGAGCGGTCCCGGCTGCTGGCGGCACTGCGCACGGGTGCGTCCGGGCCGGCCTCTCCGGCGTACGAGGAAACGGTTGCCGTGACGCCCGCTGCGTCCGCTCCCGCCGCGCCCGGCACGTGGACCCCGACCGCGCCCCCGGCCGCGAGGCGTCCGGAATGGACACCGCGTCGGGTCCAGAACCTGCTGCTCGCCCTGGGCGTCGGCCTGCTCGGCGTGGCCGCTGTGATCTTCGTCGCCGTGTCCTGGGGGCGGCTCGGGGTCGGCGGCCGGGCAGCCGTCCTCACCGCGGTGACCGTCCTGTCGGCAG
>DASVED010000089.1:0-11422 GCA_036380775.1 Actinomycetes bacterium | reverse complement strand
CAGGAGCAGCGGGACCGGATCGGCCGGATGGCCAGGGCCGCCTACCAGGGCGGTGGCTCGATGAGCGACATCTCGATGCTGCTCGAGGCCCGCTCCCCCGCTGACTTCGCCGAGCGCCTGGTGAGCCTGCAGACCGTCGTGTCCTCCCAGCGCTCCGTGCTCGACGACATGCAGGCGGTCGAGGCGTCCTACGGAAGCCGGGCGGAGGACCTCGAGGCGATCCGCGACGAGCTGGCCGAGGCCGACGCCAAGGCCCAGCGCGAGCTCCGGGCGGTCGTTGCCCTCGAGGCCGAGGCCCGGCTGGCGGAGCAACGGGTCGGCGAGCTGGTGGCGGCCCGCGCGGCCGCACTGGCCGCCGCCCGAGCCGCACAGGCGGCCGACGACCAGGCGCTCGCCCACCGGGAGACGGTCTCCAGCGAGCTCCAGGCCGAGCTGGACGCGCGGGCCCGCCAGGAGCTGGGCGAGAAGGCCGACCGCGACGGGTCCACCGTCCCGCCGCGCCCCGGCACGCTGGCCTGGCCGGTGCAGGGTCGGGTCTCGTCACCGTTCGGCATGCGGGTCCACCCGATCACCGGCGTCTACAAGCTGCACACGGGGGTCGACCTGAGCGCCCCCTGCGGCACACCGATCCGGGCGGCCCGGGACGGGGTGGTGGTGGCGGCCGGGTGGAACAGCGCGTACGGCTGGCGGACCGTGGTCTCCCACGGGGCTGTCGCAGGCGTCCTGCTGACCACGACCTACAACCACCAGACCGAGCTCGGCACCGAGGTCGGTGCCCAGGTCGGCACCGGGCAGGTCATCGGCACGGTCGGGTCCACGGGCTACTCGACCGGGTGCCACCTGCACCTGGAGCTCTTCGTGAACTCCTCGCTGGTCGATCCCCTGCCCTGGCTGGCACGGCCCTAGCCGCCACGCCGCTAGGCCGCCGGGGCCGCGGAAATCTTCGGGGCGCGTTGTTCGTTCTGTCAGGTGTCTATCCGCCTGACCCGAGGGACTGCATTGACTCAGCTGCCTCTGTCCCGACCCGAGACCGAGACCTCCGAGAGCACCGACACCGTCACCGTCGAGGACGAGGTCTCGACTCCTGACCTGGTACGGCTCTACCTCGACGAGATCGGCCGGGCGCCGCTTCTCGACGCCGCGACCGAGGTCGATCTCGCCCAGCGCATCGAGGCCGGCCTCTATGCCCGCCACCTGCTCGACCAGCTCGGTGGCCTCAACGGCCGCCGTGCCGTGAAGCTCAAGGCCGCCCGCAAGGTGGCCAGCAGCGCCGAGCTCGACCGCCTCGCCGAGGACGGCGACACTGCCAAGCGCGCCTTCATCCGGGCCAACCTGCGTCTCGTCGTCTCGCTCGCCCGCCGCTACAACCGGGCCTCCATGCCGCTGCTCGACCTGATCCAGGAGGGCAACGTCGGGCTTGTCCGGGCGGTCGAGAAGTTCGACTACGCCCGCGGCTTCAAGTTCTCCACCTACGCCACCTGGTGGATCCGCCAGGCCATCGGTCGCGCGATCGCCGAGCAGAGCCGCACCGTGCGCCTCCCGGTGCACCAGGTCGAGAAGCTCAGCCGGCTCTCCCGCACCCGCCGCGACCTCGGCGCGAGCATGGGCCGCGAAGCGACCGACGCCGAGGTGGCAGCTGAGCTCGGCATCACGGTCGAGGCCGTGGCGGATCTCGACTTCATCTCGCGCACCCCGGCCAGCCTGGACGCTCTCGTCGGCGACGACGGGGGGACGACGCTGGGCGATCTCGTCGACGCCGCGGACCCCAGCCCGGAGGACCTGGTCGTCGACCAGGCGACCCGCGGCGCGGTGATCGGCCTGGTCGACCGGCTCTCCGAGCGCGAGGCCGAGGTCATCCGGTGCCGCTACGGCCTGGTGCCGGGGCCCAAGCAGACCTACGAGCAGATCTCCGGTCGGCTCGGGGTGTCCCGGGAACGGGTCCGACAGATCGAGCGCGAGGCGCTCGAGCACCTGCGCGACTGGGTGGCCGACACGGCCTAGGTCTAGGCCGGGTCGTCCTCCACCCGCCGAGGGTCCGCGGCGCCGCCCACCGGCACCAGCGGCCCGTGGTGCGGGCAGGACTCCATCGCCGGCCCGTCGACCGGGCAGTGATGGTGGTGGGCTCCGACGTCGACCCCTGGTCGTACGCCGGGAGAGCGCACCGTCAGCGCCGCGAGTGCGCCGCCCACCAGCAGCAGGACCGCACAGGCCGTCATGGCGGTGCGGTAGGCGGGCAGCAGCTGCTGGGGGTCGGCATAGGCCGCACCGTCGAGGCCGGCCACCAGCGGAAGCACCGCCACCGCCAGCAGCGAGGCCACCCGGGCGACGGCGTTGTTGACCCCGCTGGCCAGCCCGGCATGGCGGTCCGGCGCCGCCGCCAGGACCGTCGCGGTCAGGGGCGCGACCGTCAGGGCCATCCCGATGCCGAACAGGGCGGCCGCCGGCAGCACGTCGACGAGGTAGGACGCGCCCTCGTCGAACCGGCTCATCAGCAGGACGGCGAGGCCGGCCACGACCGGACCCACGGACATCGGCAACCGCGGCCCGATCCGGCTGGCGAGGGCACCGGTCCGCGCGGACAGCAGCAGCAGGATGACCGTCACCGGCAGCAGTGCCGCCCCGGCGGCGATCGGCGAGAAGCCGGCAACCACCTGCAGCGCCAGCACCAGGAAGAGGAACACGCCGCCGAGGGCGCCGTAGACCGCGAACGTGACGACGTTGGTCGCGGTGAACAGTCGCGAGGAGAAGATGCCGAGCGGCAGCATCGGGTCACGGGCCGTCCGTTCGCGGACCGCGAAGGCGGCCAGGCCGCCGACGCCCACCACCAGACCGGCGACGACCGGGGGCGAGCCCGGGCCCTGGTCCTGCCAGGCGATCAGGCCGTACGTGAGCGCCCCCAGGCCGAGCGCGCCCAGACCCGCACCCGGCAGGTCAAGGGAGCGCGCCGCCTGCGGGTCGCGGCTCTCCGGCACGTGCCGGACCGTCACGAGCACCACGGCGACCGCCAGCGGCAGGTTCAGCAGGAACACCCATCGCCACCCGGAGTTCTCCACCAGCCAGCCGCCGACGAACGGTCCCGCCGCACCGGCGATGCCGGCCAGCCCGGACCAGGCCCCGATCGCCCGGGCTCTGTCCTGCGGGCGGAAGCTGGATTGCAGGATGGCCAGGCTGCCAGGAGTCAGCAGCGCACCTCCCACACCCTGCACCGCCCGGGCGACGGCCAGGGTGGTGACGTCCGTGGCCAGGCCGCAGGCCAGCGACGCCACCGCGAACCAGACCACGCCCACCACGAAGACCCGGCGGCGGCCGAACCGGTCGCCGAGCGAGCCACCGAGCAGGATGAACGATGCCAGGGTCAGCGTGTAGGCGTTGACGGTCCACTGCAGCCCGGACATCCCGGCGTCGAGGTCCTCGCCGATCCGCGGCAGTGCCACGTTGACGACGGTGGCGTCGAGGAACGCCAGGCCCGAACCCAGCACGGTGGCCAGCAGCACCCAGCGGGCCCGCGGCTCGCCGAACCTCAGGCCAGGGGGCACGTCCACTGCGCCATCGGTCGCGGTCGTGGCCACCACCTCCTGCCGGAGCACTATGCCCCTGCGCTTCTCCCCCTGCGTTTCATCGTCCGCCTGCAGCACCGGTGACCACCGGGCTGGCAGGGTGAGCGGGTGCGCAAGTTCCTCGTCCTGCTCGCCGTCGCCTGGGTGGGTGTCACCCTCGGCGCCGCCTGGCTGGCCGTCGACCAGACCATCCCCTACGACCTCGCCCTCGTCGACCGCCAGGGTGCCGAGGACCGGGTCGGGGAGGACTGGCTCTACGGGTGGGGGACGGGACTGGCCGCGCCGCTCGGAGCGGTGGCCGCCGGCGCCATCCTGGCCGTGCTGAGCAGCATGGACGGAGCCGCGGGTCGGCTCGGCGCCTTCCTGCTCGCCGTGCTGGGCGGGCTGTCGGTCGCCTACACCCTGTCCAACCAGGTGACCGAGGAGCTGCTGCGCTCGCGCTCGGAGGAGCCGGTCCAGACCGCGCTGGTGGCGGCGACGCTCGCCCTGGGAGCGCTGATGGTGCTGGTGGGCTTCACGACCTGGCTGACGGCTCCCCGCGAGCGCTACGTCTGACGAGCATCAGCCGCGGACGCGGACGGCCGCCACCGGTCCGCCGAGATCTCGTCCTAGCAGGGTCACCCGCAGGTAGCGCGCCGCGCGGTCCCTGACGTCGTACGTCTCGAAGGACCCGGTCCGCCCGCTGCTGACGCCGCCGCGGGCGACCGACCAGTGCCGACCGTCCTGGGACGTGGCGATCCGGAACCGGGATGCCCTGGTCGCACCGTCGCGCCACCGCACCGACACGCCGCTGATCCGACGCTGCGCTCCGAGGTCCACCTGCACGCCCCCGTCGGGCAGTGCCCGCCGTCGGTCCACGGGCAGGGCCGGGCGCCGGGCGGGCAGCAGCTGGGCACGGAGCACGGCCTCCAGCAGGTAGTGGTCGCCGTAGGTCACACCGACGTCGGCGTAGGTGGCGTCGTGGTGCCCGTGCAGCAGCACGGCGGGCGATCCCGTGCCGCGCGCCAGGTAGCGGGGCCCCGCCAGCGAGCGGAGGATGCGCAGGCCGGCGCGGGCGTAGGCGCTGCGCCGCAGGCTGTCGGGGTCGACCCGAGCGAGCTCCAACAGCCCCGACGCGAGCACTGCGGCGGCCGTCGTGTCACGGGTCCGGTCGGGTGCGGTCGGGTCGTGCGCGACGTCGTAGTCCCAGTAGGGCACGCCGTCGCGGGGCAGGTGGGCCACCGCCCAGTCCCCGGTGCGCCGCGCCGCGTCCAGCAGCCGGCCCTCGCCGGACTCGCGGTAGGCCGCCGTGAAGCCGTAGACCGCCCAGGACTGGCCGCGGGCCCAGGTCGAGCCGTCGTGGAGCCCCTGGACGGTGCCGGTCCAGACCGGCTGGCCGGTCGCCTCGTCGAAGCGCACGACATGGGCTGTGCTGCCGTCCTGACGCAGGTGCCGCGCGGCGGTGGTGAGCGCGTGCTGCACGGCCATGTCGCGCCAGTCCGGCCGGCCTCCGAGGCGCGCGGCGGCGAAGAGCAGCTCGAGGTTCACCAGGTTGTCGACGATCACCGTGACCTGACCCTCCGGCCCGTCCCAGCTGCGGATCGCGCCGACCTGGGGCACCCACCGGCCGGCCAGCGCCGCAGCGGCCCGCAGGACGACAGCGCCGTCGGCGGCGTTGCCCGTGAGCCGCACGCTGCGCCCGAAGCTGGTCTGCAGGAGGAAGCCGAGGTCGTGGGTGGAGGTGTCGTCCGCCCGCACCCGCAGCGGGCCCTGCCGAACCGCTGCCCGGCGCGCCCACGCCCTGCGACCGGTGACCTCGTACGCCGACCAGAGCTGCCCGGGGTAGAAGCCGGCCAGCCAGCCCGACGTACCGCTGGTGCGCCAGCGGCCGCCGGGCGCGACGGTCGGGTACCGACCCTGCGCGAGCCGGCGCTCGGTGCGGGCCAGCCGGGACAGCGCGAAGGTCGCGGCCTCACGGAGCAGCACCTCGGAGGGTGCCTCCCGCACCGCCGCCTGGGCCGGGGGGACGCCGGCGCTACCCACCGGCAGCGAGAGGGCGACCACCGACAGCAGCGCCGTCGCGGCATGGTGGATCCGGAGCGTTCCCCCGTGGTCGGACATCTCAGGAGACGGTACCGGCCGCGTCGTGGCGGAACGGTGAGAACAGCATCCACAGCACCGTGGTCGTCGCACCGACGGCGGCGACCCAGAGCGCCGGCCGCATCCCGACCGCGCTCGCGAGCGCGCCCCCGGCCAGCGCGCCGAGCGGCTTCACGCCCTGGGTCAGGGTCGACAGGGACGAGTTGACCCGGCCGTGGACCGCGCGCGGCACGGACTCGAGGACGAACGCGCTGTTGGTGACGTCGAACAGCATGATCGCCACGCCGACGGCCGCCTCGTTGACCATCAGGACGGTCAACGCCATCCACCTCGGGCCCGACGCGGCCGGGAAGGCGAACATCCCGACCGAGAAGACGGACGTGGCGAGCAGGAAGGTACGTCCCCGTCCGATGCGGTCCGCGACCCGCGGTGCCACCAGGGCACCCGTCAGGGCGCCGAGGCCGCCGGCCATCGTGACCGCGGCGATCATCAACGGGGTGAACCCGAGGTCGCGGGTCAGGTAGACGACGAGCAGCGCGAAGATCATCAACCCGAAGAAGTTCAGGTTCGCCGCCGATCCGGCGATGGCTCGCAGCCGCCGGTCCTGCCAGAGGTGGACCAGCCCTTCCCTGACCTCCTCGCGCAGCCGGCGCCGGGGTGGCGGCACGTCGTCGACGCGCTCCGGGGCGGACACCCGGCTGACGAGCACGGCCGAGACGACGAAGGACAGGGCGTCCACCACCACCGCGACCGGGGCGGTCAGCACCTGCACCAGGGTCCCGCCGAGCCCGGGACCGCCGAGCATGGCTGCCGACTCCGCGGCCCGCAGGTGCCCGCTGGCCCGGGTCAGCTCCTGGCGGCGGACGACGTCGGGCAGGTGGGCCTGGAACGCCGGCCGGAAGGTGACCCGGGCGAACCCGACGACCAGCTCCACCACCACCAGCTGGGAGACGGTCAGGACATCGGCGACGTAGGCCAGCGGAACGGTCAGCAGCGCGGTCGCGGCGACCAGGTCGGCGGTCACGAGCAGAGGCCGGCGGCGCGGCAGGCGGTCGATCCAGGCGCCGGCGAGGAGCGCGAAGCCGACGTAGGGCGCCGTGCCGGCCGCCGTCAGGATCCCCATCTGCAGCGGGGTGGCGCCGAGCAGCACCGCTGCCGCCAGCGGCACCGCGAGCACGGTCACCTCGGTGCCCACGGCCGAGACGGCGTAGGCGGACCAGAGCAGGCGGAAGTCGCGGACCCGCAGCAGGCGCCGGGCGGCCGGGGCTGCGGGTGTCGGGACGGTGGTCGTGGTCTCCATGAGATGTGAAGGTAATGCTTCACATCTGTTCTGTGAAGGGTTTCTTTCAGATATTCTTTGGGGCATGACCGACGAGACGTACGGCCGCCGCATCACCGACCCGCGCGCGGTGCGGGCGCTCGCGCACGCCGGGCGCTACGCGATCCTCGAGCGGCTCCAGGCGCGCGGACCGGCTACCGCGACCGAGTGCGCGGAGGTGGCGGGGCTCTCCCCCAGCGCCTGCAGCTACCACCTGCGGCTCCTGGCGAAGTACGGCTTCGTCGAGGAGGCCGACAACGACGGTGGCGACGGCCGGGAGCGGCGCTGGCAGGCTGCGATGCCCGGCTGGCAGAGCGACCTCGAGGACGAGGCGGACAGCACCGAGGCCGCCGCCCTGGACCACGCCCTCGGCCGGATCATGCTGGACAGCTCGGACCGGAAGGTCCTGGGCTGGCTCGAGGCGGCCGGCCAGGAGAGCCGGGAGTGGCGCGAGGCAGCCGTGCTGTCCAACAGCACGATCATCGCCACCCCCGAGGAGCTGCGGCAGATCAAGGAGGCCCTGATGGGGGTGCTGCGGCCGTACTTCCGCACCGAGCGCCCCGCCGAGGACGCCCCCGAGGGCGCCCGGCTGCTGCACGCCGCGGTGCGAGTGGTGCCCGCGACCGGTTAGATCCCGCACATGGACTTCACCGTGCCCGAGGAGCTCACCGCGCTGCGTGCATCCTTCGCCGCCTTCCTCGATCGCGAGGTCCGACCGGTCGAGGAGTCGCTGCGCGAGGAGCTCGACTCGCCCGCGCCCGACCGCGAACGGCTCTACGAGGCGGCGATGGCCGTCCGCCGGCGATCGGCGGAGGAGGGCTTCTACGCCTGCTACCTGCCCGAGGAGGTCGGCGGCTGGGGGGTGTCCACCCTCGGCACGGCGCTGCTGGTCGAGGACGCGGCCCGGTGCGGCCTGCGGCTCGCCATGGTGACCCTCGGCGTTCCCAACCCGTCGGGGCCGACGCCGATGCTGATGGGCCTGCCCGAGCACCTGTGGGCGACGTACCTGCTCCCGGTCGTGCGCGCGGAGCAGACGATGTGCTTCGCGCTCACCGAGCCGGAGGCGGGCAGCGACGCCCAGGCGATCCGCACCCGCGCCCGCCGTGACGGCGACGAGTGGGTGATCGACGGGATGAAGCACTACATCACCAACGGCGACAAGGCCGACTTCGCCGTGGTCTTCGCGGTGACCGACGCGGCGAAGCGGGCCGACGGCGGCATCACCGCCTTTGTCGTGCCGCGCGACCAGTTCCGGGTCGGCAAGACGCAATGGACCATCGCCGACTCGCACCCCTCCGAGCTGTGGTTCGACGGAGCACGGGTCCCCGCCGACCACGTCATCGGAGAGGTGGGGCGCGGCTTCCAGGCCGCGATGGGCTTCCTCAACGCGGGCCGCGCCGGCTTCGCCGCCCAGTCGCTGGGCCTCGCGGAGTACTGCCTCGACCAGGCCATCACGCACGCGCGCACCCGGACCGCCTTCGGGGCACCGCTGGCGGCCAACCAGGGCGTGTCCTTCCCGCTCGCCGAGTGCAAGGTCGAGATCGAGGCGATGCGCTGGATGACCTACCACCTGGCGTGGGCGGTGGACCAGAAGGACACCTCGGTCGGGTCGCTGATGCTCGACTCCTCGATCGCGAAGTACTACGCGACCGACCGCGCCTACCAGGTGGCCGACCGGTGCCTGCAGGTCTTCGGCGGGATGGGCCTGCTCAAGGAAGGGCCGGTCGAGCGGGTGCTGCGCCACCTGCGCGTGCTGCGCGTCGTCGAGGGTGCCTCCGAGGTGCAGAAGCTGGTCGTCGCCAGGGCTCTGGGGCTGTAACCGCCGGGCGACTAGGCTGGGCCACTCCCGCACCTGTACTGAGGAAGAGGGCGATCCGCGCCGTGTCACAGCCAGCTTCGTCGGAATCGAGCAACCAGTCGGCCGCCCCGGGGCTGACCGGCTTCGGGCCCAACGAGTGGCTCGTCGACGAGCTGTACCAGCAGTACCTGGAGGACAAGAACTCCGTCGACAAGGCCTGGTGGGAGTTCTTCGAGGACTACCGGCCGGTGGACGCGGTGACGCCTCCGACCAACGGCGGCGCCACCCGCCAGACGGCCGGCGACGCGACGCCGACCCCCGCTCCGGCGACGCCCGCGACCGACGGCGCCGCGGCGCGCGCCGACGGGCCCCCACCGGTGCAGCAGGCGTCGCAGCCGGCACCGGCCGCGAGCGGTGCCGCGCCGGCCAAGGCCGCGGACGCGAAGCCGGCAGACGCCAAGCCCGCTGACGCCAAAGGTGAGCCGCAGCCGTCGCGCCAGGCAGTCGCCGGTGCGACGCCGCTCAAGGGCCCAGCGGCGCGCGTCGTCTCGAACATGCAGGCCAGCCTTGCGGTGCCGACCGCCACCAGCGTCCGGGCGGTGCCCGCCAAGCTGCTCATCGACAACCGCACCGTGATCAACAACCACCTGCAGCGCGGTCGCGGCGGCAAGATCTCGTTCACCCACCTCATCGGCTACGCCGTCGTCAAGGCGCTCGGCGAGATGCCGGAGATGAACCAGGGCTTCACCGAGGTCGACGGCAAGCCGGCCGTCGTCCGGCCGGAGCACGTGAACTTCGGGCTGGCGATCGACATCCAGAAGCCCGACGGCAGCCGGACACTGCTGGTGCCGTCGATCAAGGGCGCCGAGGACATGGACTTCGCCGGGTTCTGGGCAGCGTACGAGGACATCGTCCGCCGGGCCCGCGCCAACAAGCTCACGGCCGACGACTTCGCCGGCACCACGATCACGCTGACCAACCCGGGCACCATCGGGACGGTCCACTCCGTCCCGCGCCTGATGGCGGGCCAGGGGACGATCATCGGGGTCGGCGCGATGGAGTACCCCGCCGAGTACCAGGGCGCGGCGCCCGAGACGCTGGCCCGGCTCGCGGTCAGCAAGATCATGACGCTGACGTCGACGTACGACCACCGGATCATCCAGGGGGCCCAGTCCGGCGACTTCCTGCGCCGCGTCCACGGCCTGCTGCTGGGCGAGAACGGCTTCTACGACGAGGTCTTCCGCGCCCTGCGCATCCCCTACGAGCCGATCCGCTGGGTCCGCGACATCCCGGCGTCGCACGAGGACGACGTCGTCAAGCAGGCCCGGGTCCAGGAGCTGATCCACGCCTACCGGGTCCGCGGACACCTGATGGCCGACACCGACCCGCTGGAGTTCCGGCAGCGCTCGCACCCCGACCTCGACGTCATCACCCACGGCCTCACGCTGTGGGACCTGGACCGTGAGTTCGCCACCGGCGGCTTCGGCGGCAAGCCGATGGGGACGCTGCGCCAGATCCTCGGCGTGCTGCGCGAGTCCTACTGCCGGCGCATCGGCATCGAGTACATGCACATCCAGGACCCGGAGGAGCGGCGCTGGATCCAGGACCGTGTCGAGGTGCCGTTCGCCAAGCCGACGCGTGAGGACCAGCTGACGATCCTGCGCCGGCTCAACGCGGCGGAGGCCTTCGAGACCTTCCTGCAGACCAAGTACGTCGGGCAGAAGCGGTTCTCGCTCGAGGGCGGCGAGTCGGTCATCCCGCTGCTGGACGAGGTCATGACCTCGGCCGCCGAGGCCGGGCTCGACGAGGTGACCATCGGCATGCCGCACCGCGGCCGGCTCAACGTGCTGGCCAACCTGGCCGGCAAGAGCTACGGCCAGATCTTCCGGGAGTTCGAGGGCAACCAGGACCCCCGGTCCGTGCAGGGCTCGGGCGACGTGAAGTACCACCTCGGCACCGAGGGTGAGTTCATCGCGCCGGACGGCAGCAGGACCAAGGTCTACCTCGCCGCCAACCCCTCGCACCTCGAGGCGGTCAACCCGGTGCTCGAGGGGATCACGCGCGCGAAGCAGGACCGCATCGACAAGGGAGAGGACGGCTTCACCGTCCTCGCGGTGCTGCTGCACGGCGACGCGGCGTTCGCCGGACAGGGGGTCGTCGCGGAGACGCTGAACCTCTCGCAGCTGCGCGGCTACCGCACCGGCGGCACGGTGCACGTGGTCGTCAACAACCAGGTCGGCTTCACGACGTCCCCGGCCGCATCGCGGTCGTCGTTCTACTGCACCGACGTCGCGCGGATGATCCAGGCGCCGATCTTCCATGTGAACGGCGACGACCCCGAGGCCTGCGTCCGGGTCGCCAAGCTCGCGTTCGAGTACCGCCAGGCGTTCAAGAAGGACGTCGTGATCGACCTCGTCTGCTACCGCCGGCGCGGGCACAACGAGGGCGACGACCCGTCGATGACCAACCCGCTGATGTACGCGATCATCGACCAGAAGCGCTCGGTCCGGAAGATCTACACCGAGGAGCTGATCGGTCGGGGCGACATCACGCTGGAGGAGGCGGAGGAGTCGCTGCGCGACTACCACTCGCAGCTGGAGACTGTGTTCAAGGCGACCCGCGACACGTCCGGGCCGTCGGCCCGGCGGTCCCGGCTGCGTGAGCCGGAGC
>DASVED010000088.1:0-2059 GCA_036380775.1 Actinomycetes bacterium | reverse complement strand
TGCTCCTCGTCGCTGTGCTCCACCCTGGCCATGGCCCGCCGGAGCATCGGCGGCGCCATCAGGGAGGTGACGATGGCGACCAGGACGAAGACGGTGTACATCGCCGAGTTGAGCACGCCCAGCCGCAGGCCGGTCATCGCGACGATCACCTCGACCACGCCTCGGGCGTTCATCCCGGCCCCGATCGCCACGCCCTCCCAGCGGCTCATGCGGCTGAGTCGGGCGCCCACGTAGGCGCCGGCGAACTTGCCGGCGATCGCGATGGCGAGCACGGCCAGTGCCGCGAGCGCGACGGTCGGTTCGGCCAGCGCGGTGAGGTCCATGCGCAGGCCGGCACTGGCCAGGAAGATCGGAGCCAGCACGGACATCACGATCGAGCGCAGCGGCGCCAGCTTCGCCTTGTCGACCGTCCCCGCACCGATGAGGATGCCGGCGACGAACGCTCCGAACACCGGCTCCATGCGGAGCACGTGGGTCGTCACCGCACCGACCAGGACGACGATGACCGCCGCGGCGACGCTCGGACCGGAGTCGTCGGAGCGGCCGGCGCTCTTCATGACGCGGGCGACCAGCGGCCGGCCGACCAGCGCGGCGAAGACCACGAAACCGACGAGGTACAGCAGGGACAGCGAGACCTGTCCCGCGCTCAGGCCACTGACCGCCACCGCCGAGACGACCGACAGCAGGAACCATCCGACGACGTCGTCGAGCGTGCCGGCCAGCAGGATAAGTTGACCGACGTTGCGGTGCAACAGGCGCATGTCGGTCAGCGTCTTCGCGATGACCGGGATGGCCGACACGCACATCGCCACGCCCACGAAGAGCGCGAAGCTGACGCGGTCGCTACCGCCGGTGGCCATCAGCGTCGGCAGCACCGCGCCCAGCGCGATGCCGAAGGACAGCGGCACTAGCAAGCCGCCCAGGCTCACCCGCGCCGCGGTGCCGGTCCGCCGGCGCAGCAGGCGCAGATCCAGGTGCGCACCCGTCACGCCGACCAGCAGCAGGACGCCGAGCTGACCGACCGCGTCCAGGAGGTGCATCTGCTCCGTCTCGGCGGGCAGCAGCCAGTCGGTGATCTGCGGTGCTAGGTGGCCGAGCAGCGACGGCCCCAGCACGACACCGGTGACGAGCTCGCCGACCAGGGCGGGCATACCCATCCGTTGGGCGAGCCACCCGAAGCATCGCGCGAGCACGAGCAGCGTCGTGATCGCCATCAGGAAGACCAGCAGCTGATGGCCTCCCAAGGGTGGTGTTACCGACGCAGCCCAGCTCACCGGCCAGTCCCCTCGTGTGTCCTGTGGTCGCTACTTGTCAGCGGATCTCGAAGTGACGCGGCTACGCCGATCGCACGGAAGCGGCCCATCGGCGACCCGGCTCAGGTCTCGATCCACCCGTGTGACCGGGCGTGCTCGCCGAGGCGCTCACGGATCTGGGAGATCTGCGCCCCGGTCAGCGACGGCACGTGCTGCAGGAGGATCTCGGTCACCTCGGCGGTGAACTCGCCGGGCGCGAGCACGTCGCACATGCCGTCGTCGTCAGCGGTCGCCGCCTTGGGGCGTGCCTCGCCGCTCGACGGTCGGCGGTCGACCGGCCGGTGGCCCGCGCTGTCGACAACCCGCACCGACGCGACCTTCGGGCCCCGCTCACCTTGCTCGACCTCGTACTCGACCCGCATGCCCGCGTGCACGAGATGCCGGTGCTCACCCAGGTCGTTGGCGTGGACGAAAACGTCCTCACCGCCGCCGTTGGGCGCGATGAAGCCGTATCCGCGCACGTCGTCGAACCGGAGAATCCTGCCGACTGCCACCACCATCACCCGTCATCCACCAAAGACCGACGCCGCCACCGTCGCCCCCGGGCACACCACGGGACGACGGCGAGACCTTACCGCCGTCGAGGCCACATTCTGTTTCGCGAAGCTATATCGTCGCGTACGGCTTGCGCACGTGGGTACGACCGACAAAGAATCGCCGCTACCGTCCTGCGCGGTTTCTCGCATAGGCGTGGAGCCGGCATCGACAACAGCTCCCGACCGTTTTCCGGGGAGAAGGCGATGGCA
>DASVED010000087.1:0-4184 GCA_036380775.1 Actinomycetes bacterium | reverse complement strand
GGCCAAGACGATGGGCCTGCGGTTCGCCGAGAACGTCTCGGAGCAGCTGCGGCTCGACGGCCAGGAAGGGGTGCTGTCGGGCAACGGCGGGGTGCGCTTCCCCGACGGGACGACCTACGTCCAGGACCCGGTGATCGGCCAGCTCGCGAAGTCCGTCTTCGACAACCTGCCGTTGATGGCAGCGGTCGTCACGACCGTCACCGGGCTGATCCTGGTGCTGGCGGCCAACACCGCGTTCAACGGCTTCCCGGTGCTCGGCTCCATCCTCGCCCAGGACCGGTACCTCCCACGTCAGCTGCACACCCGCGGCGACCGCCTCGCCTACAGCAACGGCATCGTGATCCTGGCCGGGTTCGCGATCCTGCTGATCGTCGCGTTCGACGCCGAGGTGACGCGACTGATCCAGCTCTACATCGTCGGCGTCTTCGTCTCGTTCACGTTGAGCCAGACCGGCATGGTGCGGCACTGGACCCGGCTGCTGCGGACCGAGCAGGATCCGCACGCGCGGGCGCGAATGGTCCGCAGCCGGGTCATCAACACGGTGGGCCTGTCGGTGACGGGGCTCGTCCTCGTGGTGGTGCTCGCCACGAAGTTCCTGCTCGGCGCGTGGATCGCGATCGTCGCCATGGTCGTGCTCTTTGCCATGATGAAGGGGATCCGGCGGCACTACGACAGCGTCGCGCGCGAGCTCGTCGTCGCCGACGACGAGGACGTCATGCTGCCGGCCCGGACCCACGTCATCGTGCTGGTGTCCAAGATCCACAAGCCGACGATGCGCGCCATCGCGTACGCCCGGGCGATGCGGCCGTCCACGCTGGAGGCCATCACCGTCAGTGTCGACACCGAGGAGACCCGCGCCCTGCAGCAGGACTGGGACCGCCGCGGCATCCCGGTGCCGCTCAAGGTCCTCGACTCACCGTTCCGCGAGGTCACCGACCCGGTCATCGAGTACGTCCGGGCGGTGCGCGGCGGCAACCCCCGCGACCTCGTGACCGTCCTCATTCCCGAGTACGTCGTCGGCCACTGGTGGGAGCACCTGCTGCACAATCAGAGTGCGCTGCGACTCAAGGGCCGGTTGCTGTTCACGCCCGGCGTGATGGTGACCAGCGTCCCCTGGCAGCTGGCCAGCTCGGCCGGGCTGGCCGACCGGCCGGAGGGCCCGGCGCCCGGCGCCATCCGGCGCGGGGACCCGTCGGGCGGCGACGGGTCCGGCTCAGCAGGGTGACCGGCGCACCGCACCCCGTCGGCAGCTCCGTCACGGTCGACGTCGGGCCGGTGGCGCACGGCGGGCACTGCGTGGCCCGTCACGACGGTCGGGTCGTCTTCGTCCGGCACGCGCTGCCCGGCGAGCGGGTGCGCGCCGTCGTGACGGAGGGCCATGCCGGCGCGAAGTTCTGGCGCGCCGACGCCGTGGAGGTGCTGACCGCCTCGCCGGACCGGGTCGACCCGCCGTGCCCGTGGGCCGGCCCGGGGCTGTGCGGCGGCTGCGACTACCAGCACGCGTCGTTGGACGCGCAGCGGCGGCTGAAGTCCGAGGTGGTCCGCGAGCAGCTGTCCCGGCTGGCCGGGCTGGAGCGCGACGTCGTCGTCGAGGAGGTCCCGGGAGCTCCCGGCGGGCTGGGCTGGCGGACCCGGGTCACCTACGCGGTCGACGAGGGCGGCCGGGCCGGTCTGCGCCGCCACCGCTCGCACGAGGTGGTGCCCGTCGACCGGTGCCGGATCGCGCACGACCTGGTCGCGGGGGAGGACGTGACCGGCCGGTCCTGGCCAGGCGTGTCGTCGGTGGCCGTGTCGGCCTCGGTGGGGACCGGGGAGGTGCTGGTGCTGCCGGGCGCGCGGGGCGCGGGCACGGTCACCGAGGTGGTGGGGGACCGGTCGTTCCGGGTGACCGGCGGGGGCTTCTGGCAGGTGCACCCGGGCGCGGCCGCGACGTTACTCGACGCCGTCGTCACCGGGCTGGGGCCGCAGCCGGGGGAGTCGGCGCTGGACCTCTACTGCGGGGTCGGCCTGTTCGCCGCGACCCTGGGCAGGCTCGTGACGCCGGGGGGCCGGGTGACGGCGGTCGAGTCGGACCGCGTCGCGGTGCAAGACGCACGTCACAACCTGGCCGACCTTCCCGGCGTACGCGTGGACCGTGGCCGTGTGGACCACGTGCTGCGGCGGCCGCACCTGCGGACCGTTGACCTGGTCGTCCTCGACCCGCCGCGGTCAGGGGCCGGCAAGGCCGTCGTGTCCCTGCTGTCGCGGGTCGGGGCCCGGCGGATCGCCTACGTCGCCTGCGACCCAGCGGCGCTGGCGCGAGACCTGCGGTGGTTCGCCGAACGGGGCTACCGGCTGGACTCGCTGCGCGCCTTCGACCTGTTCCCGATGACCGCCCACGTCGAGTGCGTGGCGGTGCTCGTCAGGTCGGGCTAGCTGCGCGGGTTCAGCTCACAGGTTGTCGAGCAGGACGATCAGGATGGCGAGCCAGAGCCCGACGGTGATGACGGCGAGCAGGATGACCCGGTCCGTCCGTCTGCGAACCCGTTGCCTCTGCTGCACGTCGATGAGCTCGCCGGCGTGCCGTTGCAGCTCCCGGCACTGCTCGAGGGCCTGGTCGGTGTGCAGGGTCAGGCCCTTGACCTCTGCCGACTGCTGGGCCTGCGCGTAGGCGCTCGGTCCCCCGGTGACGGGGGCCTGGCCGCTGGCCGTGTCCTGACTCTCGGTGCGCGGCTCGGGAACGTGCGCTCGCACCCCTCCACCGTGCTCCCTCGCTGGGGTTCGCGCCAGGGCTGCGTCGGGTCTGCGGGTCAGCGGGTCATCATGGTGGCCTGCATCAGCGCGACCTGCTGGTCGGTCTGCCCGTCGCGGGCAGCCGTCACCTCGGCCTGGCAGACCGTCAGGGTCCGGCCGGCCCGGACGACGTGGGCGTCGGCCCGGAACACGTCGCCGATGCCGGGGGCGAGCAGGTTCACCTTGAACTCCACGCTCAGCACGTCGCTGCCGGCCGGCATCAGGCTCAGCGCCGCATAGCCGCAGGCCGAGTCGGCGACCGACGTCAGCACGCCGGCGTGCAGGAACCCGTTCTGCTGGCAGAGGTCCTCGCGGTAGGGGACCTCGATGACGACGTGACCTGGCTCCACGACGGTGCCCCGCGCCCCGAGCAGCCGCATGTACGACTGCCTCCCAAGGCTGTCGAGGACGGTGGGCTCGCTGTCGTACGGCGGGATGGTCACCGCGACATCCTGCCCGGCCGCGGCACGTGACGCGGCCCCGGACAGGCATGACCGGCCGAGAAGCGGGGAGCAGAGAGACACCGCTCATGAGAGGAGCCAGGCAGTGACGACCTCCAACCCCAACGTCCCGCCGCCTGCCGGCGCAGCCGACCCCGACGGCGAGGACAACAACAACACCGTGGACCCGCTGCTGCAGAAGACGGTCGACGGCGCCGTACCGGACGAGCAGCTGGGCAGGCAGACCGACGACGGGGCCGAGCCCGGCGACGTCGAGACCGACAGCGTCGAGGACGACAAGCGGAGCTCCGGCGCGGACTGAGCCACCACCCAGCTCGCCATGATGTATCTTGACATCGAGATACCTGCTCACACTGGTCGAGCCCGCTGAATGGCGCCCGTGATGCTGGGGCAGGATGGCGAGCGGACGAGAGGAGACCGTCGTGGCGAGCAACGGCAAGGTCGCGCAGGACAGCTTCGGTGCCAGGAGCCAGCTCGAGGCCGGTGGCTCGACGTACGAGATCTACCGCCTCGACAAGGTCCAGGGCCTGCAGGACGAGATCGCCACGCTGCCGTTCTCCCTGAAGATCCTGCTCGAGAACCTGCTGCGGACCGAGGACGGCGCGAACATCACCGCCGACCACATCCGGTCGCTGGCCGGCTGGGACCCTGCGGTCGAGCCGGACATCGAGATCCAGTTCACGCCGGCCCGGGTCGTCATGCAGGACTTCACCGGCGTGCCGTGCGTGGTCGACCTGGCCACGATGCGCGAGGCCGTGCAGGAGCTCGGCGGCGACCCCAGCAAGATCAATCCGCTGGCGCCGGCTGAGTTGGTCATCGACCACTCGGTGATCGCCGACCTGTTCGGGGCGCCGGACTCCTTCGAGCGCAACGTCGAGCTCGAGTACGAGCGCAACACAGAGCGCTACCAGTTCCTGCGCTGGGGCCAGACCGCCTTCGACGACTTCAAGG
>DASVED010000086.1:0-2392 GCA_036380775.1 Actinomycetes bacterium | reverse complement strand
GTCCTCCGGTCCGGTCGCGGGCACCAGCGCGAGCCGGTTGTGGACGAAGCCCGACGTGCGCGTCAGCGGCTCTCCGGGCCGGCTGCTCATGACCTCGACGGTGTCGCCGAGGTCACGCGGCAGCAGCACGACGAGCACGGTGCCGTCGCCGACTCGGGCCGGCAGCGCGATCAGGGACGACATGGAGCCGTAGCGCCCCAGGGTGCCGCTCCGGACGCGCGCCCCTGGGGCCTCGGAGTCGAACGTCACGGTTGCGACGGTGAGCCCGCCGATCTGCGGGTGGCTGCCCGGCAGCAGCCGGCCGCCGGCGAGGAGCACGACCACCTCGCCCGAGCCTGCCACCTCGGTCGCCACGATCGGGCGGTAGTTGCTCGGGCTGACACCGGCGGCGCGGGCCGCCCTCCGGAACATGTCGTCGGTCAGCTGCACCGACAGCCAGGACACCTCCGGTAGCGGCTCCGCGAGGGAGGCGGTCGGGGTCGGCCGGCCGACCGGCGAACGGTCCGGGGCCGGCTCCTCGTCGTCGAGGACGGCTGCACCGGCCGACAGCGCCGCCAGGACGGTGACGGTCGCGGCGCCAGCCCGGAGCCGGCGGGCCCGTCGCCGCCGGGCTGTCTCGCGCAGGGCCGGACCGCCCGCCCGCCACGTCCCGGCGTCCTCCGCGCGCTCGCTCAGACCGTCGCGGAGCATCGTCTCGAGGTCGGTCACGTCCGGTCCTCCTCGCCGAGTCGGCGGCGCAGGCTGCGCAGCGCCTTGGCCCGCTGGCTCTTCACCGTGCCGGTCGTGCAGCCGAGCGCCTCGGCGACCTGCGCGTCGAGCAGGTCCTCGTAGTAGGACAGGACGACCACCGCGCGCTGCCGGGGCGGCAGGGTCCCGACCAGTGCCCACACCTCGTCGTCCGGCCCCGCGCGCACCGGCTCGGCCCGATCCGGTGGATCCGGGACCAGCCGCTCGGCCGGACGCGCGCGCAGGCCGCGCCACCGGCTGACGGAGGCGTTGACGAGCATCCGCCGTACGTACGCCAGGGGCTGGTCCGTCCCCACCACGCGGGACCACCGCGACCAGGCGCGGACCAGCGTGTCCTGCAGCAGGTCCTCCGCCGCGCCGTGGTCGCCGGTCAGCAGGTAGGCCGTGCGCAGCAGGCGCGAGGCGTGCGAGGCCACGAAGGCGTCGAAGCCCGTGGCGTCGGCGCGCAGCCCGTCCGTCTGGGCTCCCGCCGCCACCGCGACCACCGCGGCATCGTCCACCGGCCACTCCCTGACACCCATCCTGACGCGTCCGGGCCGGGCTGCGGGTGCCCTGGGATGGGGGAGATCGCGCCCCGGCCCCACAGTGGCCGGCTCGGAGGCGTCCGGTGATGAAACTCCAGCGTGCGCCGCTGGTCGCGCAGGCTCGTGTGGTGCCCACTGTGGTGTCCCGGGACGATCTTGACGGGGAGCCGGTCTCCGCTCAGGGCAGCCGCAGCGTCCCGTCGCGGGGCAGCGTCTCGACGTCGACGGGCACGGTGTCGGGGTAGATCAGCCCGGCGCCGGTGTTGAGCAGCACCACCTCGTCGGACGCCGACAGCCAGCCCTGCTCGCGCAGCGCCCGCGTCGCGGTGACGGTCGCCGCGCCCTCGGGGCAGAGGAACATTCCCTCCAGGCGGCCGGCCACCAGCACGTCGGCAAGCAGCTCGTCGTCGCTGACGGCCACCGCGGTGCCGTTGGTGGCGTACAGCGCGTCGAGCACCAGGAAGTCGCCGAGCGCCTTGGGCACCGTGATGCCGAACGCGACCGTCGAGGCGTCGGCCCACATCTCGCTCTCCGCCGCGCCGGCCTCGAAGGCCCGGACGATCGGCGCGCACCCGGCCGCCTGCACGCTGACCAGCCGCGGCAGGTCGCCGGTGACCCAGCCCAGCTCGAGCAGCTCGGTCAGCGCCTTGTGGATGCCGATCAGGCCGACCCCGCCGCCGGTCGGGTAGACGATGACGTCGGGCATCCGCCAGCCCAGCTGCTCGGCGATCTCGTAGCCCATCGTCTTCTTGCCCTCGATGCGGTACGGCTCCTTGAGCGTCGCGACGTCGAACCAGTCGTCCTCGCTGGCGGCGACGGCCGCAGCAGTGAGCCGGCCCGCGTCGGAGATCAGCCCGTCGACCAGGCGGAGGTCGCCGCCGGTCGCGACCGTCTCGACCCGGGTGATCGACGGCGCGTCGACCGGCATGGTGACGGTCATCGCCAGCCCGGCCCGCGCCGCGTAGGTCGCCCAAGCCGCTCCCGCGTTGCCGTTGGTGGGCATCGCCATCCGGGTCGCGCCGAGCTCCTTGGCCCGCGAGACTCCGACCGCTGCGCCGCGGGCCTTGAACGACCCCGTCGGCAGCAGTCCCTCGTCCTTGACCAGCAGCCGGTCCAGGCCG
>DASVED010000085.1:0-13451 GCA_036380775.1 Actinomycetes bacterium | reverse complement strand
GACGACGCGTACGCCGAGCTGGTGGACCTCGGCCACGCCCACGGTGCGAAGGTCATCGTCGATGCTGACGGAGACGCCTTGCGAGGTGCCTTGAGGTCCGGCCCCGACCTGGTTGCGCCCAACCGTGCCGAGCTTGCCCGGGCGACCGGCACGCGGGATCTCGCTGTGGCGACAGCCGCCCTCCGCGAGCTCGGTGCGCGCGACCTGCTGGTCTCCTGCGGTGCCGACGGTCTGGTGCTGATGCCCGAGCAGGGTTCCGGTTGGCAGGCCCGACTGTCGGCGCCGCTGTCCGGCAACCCCACGGGTGCTGGTGATGCCTTGGTCGCGGCGCTCGCCGCGGGTCTCGCCAGTGGCTCAACCTGGCATCAGATGGTGCGGGACGCAGTGAGCTGGTCGGCCGCGGCCGTGCTGCAGCCCATCGCCGGGGAGCTCGACCACGATGACGTGGCGCGGCTGGCGCCCCAGGTGCTGATGGAGGCCCGATGACCCTCGCCCGGCTCGACGAGGTGCTCGCGGACGCCGCCGCAGGCGGGCGTGGTGTCGGCGCGTTCAACGTCATCCAGCTCGAGCACGCCGAGGCGCTGGTCGACGCAGCCGAGCGGACGGGACTGCCGGTCGTGCTGCAGATCAGCGAGAACGCTGTGCGCTACCACGGCTCGCTGGCGCCGATCGCGCTGGCGACGCGCACCATCGCGGAGCGGGCGGGCGTGCCGTGCGTCCTGCACCTCGATCACGCGGTCAGCGAGTCGCTCGTGGACGAGGCCGTCGCGCTCGGCTTCACGTCGGTGATGTACGACGGATCGCGGCTCGGTGACGAGGCCAACCGCACCACGACCCGCGCGGTCGTGCAGCGCTGCCATGCCGCGGGTGTCAACGTCGAGGCGGAGCTGGGCGAGATCGGCGGCAAGGACGGCGTTCACGCCCCGGGCGTACGCACCGATCCTGCCGCAGCGGCGCAGTTCGTGGCGGACTGCGGGGTCGACGCGTTGGCAGTCGCCGTCGGGTCCTCGCACGCGATGACGAGCCGGACCGCGGAGCTGGACATGGAGCTCATTACGGCGATCCATGAGCGGGTGCCGGTGCCGCTGGTGCTGCACGGCGCCTCCGGTGTCCCGGACGCCGACCTGGTGGCGGCGGTTCACGCCGGAATGACGAAGGTGAACATCGCCACCCACCTGAACAACGCGTTCACCACAGCACTGCGGCGGCACCTTGCCGAGGACCCTGACGCGGTCGACACCCGGCGGTACCTGGGCAGTGCCCGCGACGCGGTTGCCGTCGAGGCGGCCCGGTTGTTGGTGCTGCTCGCGCTGCGGTGACCCCGCCTGGAGCACTCGTGCCGGTCAGGCGATCTGTCACTGCATGTCCATCCGGCTGCCGTTGCCGGTCAACAGGCCGCCGTCGACCGGGACCGTGTGACCCGTGATCCAGGCTGCGTCGCGTGAGGCGAGGAAGGCTATGGCGCCGGCTACGTCCTCGGGTTCGCCAACGCGCCCGAGCGGGTACAACGGCGCGAGACGATCCGCCCCGCCAACTTGAGCGTCCCAGACCCGGGTCCTGATCGTTCCCGGCGCCACAGCGTTCACCCGGATTCCGTCGCGAGCGAGGCTGGCGGCGAGATTTCCCGTCAGTGACGTGAGCCCAGCCTTCGCCGAGGAGTACGCCTCACTGCCCAGCGCGGTGAAGGCGTTGATCGAGCTGACGGTCACGATGGCCGGGCTCATGGTGCTTCGCCGAAGGTAAGGAATCGCCGAGCGGCAACAGCGGACAACGCCGAGGAGATTGAGCTCGAGTACGCGTGTCCACACCTCGTCGTCGGTGTCTTCGAACCTGCCGTGCTCGACATCTCCACCGGCGACGTTGACCAGGGTGTCTATCTGACCCAGCTCGCTAGCAGCGCGACCTATTGCTTGTTCAACCGACGACCGGTCGGTCACGTCCATCTGCACCGCGAAGTGCGGACGCTCATCGAGCTGCGCAAGCTGAGACGCCACGTCATGAGCAGCCCCCTCGTCGAGGTCCAGGACAGCGACCCGCGCGCCTTCGTCCGCGAGGCGAGCTGCGCAGGCCCGTCCTATGCCATGTGCTCCGCCAGTCACCAACGCTGCCGCACCGTCGAATCGCCCACCGTGTCTGAGAACCATTCGTCGAGGTTCGCACGTCGGTCACCTTCAGTGCTGGCTGGGCTCGGGCGCGCCGGTGTCCCGCCTACATCCGGAAGTCGAGGTCCTCGGGGATCGGGACGGTGGCCCGCACCTGCGCCTCGAGGTGGGCGTCGACCGGGCGACCCTCCTCGCGTGCCGCACGCGCTACCTGGTAGGCGAACCACACCTCGTGCAGCGTCGGCTCACCCTCGCGTACGTCGGGCAGCACCACGCCGTCCCGGAGGATTCGGCCGGCACGGTCGAGGTCACCGGTCAGCAGCGCCGCGCGGATCTCGGCGAGCCGGAAGCGGCCCAGGCCGCGGTGCTCCGCCGGTGCGGCGTCGATCACTGCGAGTGCCTGCGCGCCGTCGCCTGCTGCCACCAACGTGTCGATCAGCTCACGCGTCAGCGGAGCCAGGTCCCCGCGAAGCGCGACCGCAGGTCGGTAGCGGCGGACGGCCAGCTCGAGATCGCCATCGGCCTGGGCCAGCGTCGCCAGGTTGCGCCAGGCCCATGCCGTCGGCTCGTCCGCAAGCGAGTGAACCCAGGCGTCGGTCGCCCCTCGCAGGTCCCCGGCGTGGGCGAGGACCACCCCGAGGTGAAGCTTCGGGAACCAGCCGTCCGCCGCCTCGAGCAGCGGCAGCCACCGGCCGCTCGTCTGGTACGAGGACGGCGGCTGCTCCGGCGGTGGCGACGGCATCCCGCCGGTCCGCAGAAGCGAGACCCAAGGCTCTTGCTCAGCCCCGAGCGTCTCGTCGCCGAACGGCGTACCGGGCAAGGACAGTGAGTCGTCGCCGTCCCGCTCCCGCAACCTGCGCTCGAGGGCCCCCCACCCCGACCCGCGGTTCAGCACCTCGACCGGGCTGGCATCGACCCAGTCAGCCGCGGCCTCCAGCGCCCGGTCGAGCCCGGCCCGTGGAACCAGCTCCTCCAGGTCACGCGACACCGCCGCCCGTGCCAGAGACCAGTCGACGCCGTGGACGGCGTCGGCGTCGCTCTGGAGCAGGCCGTACGCCTCGACCCACGACCACGACGCCCGGGCCGGCATGGGCAGGTGCTCCAACTGGGTCCGAGCCAGCCCGGCCTGGATCTCGAGATACTCCTGACCGGGCTGCGCGAGCCACTCCTGCCAGTGGCCCCCTCCCGGGCTCTTCCCCCACAGGAAAAGCTTGCGGCCGCGGAGCCGGTCGGTGGAGGTCTGCACCAGTCCGCTGCCCCGGCCGTCCAGGGCAGCGATCCACCGCCGCTGGTCGTCGTCGATCGCGAAGAAGTAGTCGGCCGCCCCGGACGCGCGGGTTGTGTAGGTGCGGTCCAGTCCGTCGTGGACCGGGACGGGCACTCGCCGCAGAGGGCTGTCATAGGCGAACTGCCAGGCCTCGTCGGCTGGAGCGACGACACGTACGTCGTCCGCCTCGGGAACCGCGACGTTGGACCACCAGTACATCGGCGTCTCGACATCGCTGGGGTTGACGATCCGGACGTGGACCAGAAGCACGGGGGAGCCCTCGGGTAGCCAGGCATCGACCTGGAACACGACCTCACGCAACCGCTCGAACTCGTACATCCGCAGCACAGGCGTGCCGTCTGGCTGGAGCACCCGGGCCCCGTGCAGCGGCTCGCAGGTCGTGGGAGAGTGCCCGATCGTCCCGATGTTCCACTCCACGCCACCGGCGAACCAGGCATTGCGCAGGGCGAGGTTCGCCGGCTGGAAGACCGGGTTCCGGTACAGCAGCTCGCGACCACTTGGTTTGTGCACCAACGACCACAACCGCCCGCCGAGGTCGAGGAGGAACGTGGCGCGTAGGACGTCGTTCTCCAGCACGGCGACCTTGTGCTCGACCGGGCGGCGGTCGCGGCTGTAGCCGTCGTGGACGAGGTACGGCAGCACCGAGCGGACCCGGCCGTAGCCGATGTTGTGACGCATCTCGGCGTCGGCCTCGCCGGGGTCGACGATCATGTGCAGGTCGCGCTCGGAGAACAGCGGCGGCAGCGGGTTGACCGGCCCGACGTCCGCCGTCGGCATGGTCAGCGTCTCGAGGCGCAGGTCGGTCATCGACTCATCGAGAAGGCAACTACTTCATGGTTCCCGCGGTGACCGAGCCTTGGAGTTGTCGCTGGAAGATGCCGTAGACGATCAGGACGGGGACGACGGTGATCACGACGGCGGCGAACAACCGGCCGAAGTCGACGTTGTAACCGGCCTGTGAGGCGAACGAGGCCATGCCTTGGGACAGGACGTAGTTCTCGCGGTTGGTGTTAATCGCGACCGGTAGCAGGAACTGGTTCCACAGGCCGAGGAAGTTGAAGATGGCGACCGATGCCATCCCCGGCTTGGCCATGGGCAGCATGACCTGGAAGAACGTGCGCCACTCGCCTGCCCCGTCGATCTCGGCAGCCTCGGCGATCTCGTCGGGAAGGGCTCTGAAGAAGGGGACCAGGAAGAACACCGTGAACGGAAGCGCGAACGCTACGTAGGTGATGATGAGTCCGGGGAGGGTATTCAGGAGGCCGACGTTCTTGAGCACGAAGAACAGCGGGACGACAGCAAGGAAGACCGGGAACGTCAGCCCGGCGAGCATGAGGTAGTAGATGGCCTTGCTGCCGAAGAAGCTGAAGCGGGCGAGCACGTAGGCGCACATCGCTCCCAGCACCATGACGATGACCAGTGCGCATCCGACCACGATGACGGTGTTGACGAAGTACCTGCCGATGCCGGCCGTGGTCCATGCGGAGACGTAGTTGTCGAAGTTCCAGTTCGCCGGCAACGTGAACGGTGAGGCGAAGATCTCCTTGCTGGTCTTGAACGACGACAGGAGAGTCCACAGCAGCGGGACGATGATCACGATTGTCCACAGACTGAGGACGAGATGCGAGACGGTGGTGACCGTCTTCTGTCCAGCGGTTCCCGATGTGGGTTGCGTCGTGGTCGTCATCGGGGGACCTTCTGTGCGCGTCCCCCGGTCAGCCAGTTCACCGCGAAGACAGTCGCGGCGAATCCGAGGGTCGCGAGGGCTAGGACCACGCCCATTGCGCTGGCGAGGCCGAACTGGCCCTTCGAGAATGCGGTGTTGAGCAGGCGCTGTGGCATGACCAGGGTCGAGTTGTCCGGCCCCCCGCCGGGGTTGAGCGCGTGCATGTAGACGAACGCATCGAGGGCCAGGATGCCCAGATAGATGTAGGCGGTCTGGATGTTGTCCCGGATCAACGGGATCGTGATCGAGACCGCCGTCCGGATCCGCCCGGCGCCGTCCAGCCGGATCGCGTCGTAGTAGTCCGACGGTATCCCCTTGATCGCCGCGACGAACAGCACCATGTAGAAGCCCACGAAGCCCCAGATGATCACGAACATCGAGGCCGGCATGGCCGTGCGGGTGTCACCGAGCCAGGGGTAGCTGTCAAATTGGTCGAACCCGAGCGCGGTGAGGATGCCGTTCAGCAGGCCGCTGGACGGGTCGAACATCGAAGCCCACAGGAGCCCGATGATGATCGCCGGGATCGCGTAGGGAAAGAACGAGACCACCCGATAGAAGTCGGAGTTTCGTATCCCCCGCGCGGCCCCGTGCGTTGTGCCGCCCACCGTGACCATCGTGGCCAGCACGAAGCTGAGCACGATGGTCACGAAGGGCACCACGATCGCCAGCAGAATGTTGTTCCAGAACGCGGTCACGAAGGTGTCGTCGTTGAGCAAGGTCCGGTAGTTCTGCAGACCGACGAAGTTCATGTCGGGGGTGAAGCCCGACCAGTCGGTCATGGAGTACCAGAACGCCTGCACGAATGGCCAGACCACGAACACGAGGAAGACGGCCAACGGCAGCCCGAGGAACACCACGAAGAAGCTGACCCGGTCGAACGTCAGCTTGCGTCGCCCCTTCTTGCGACGCGCGACCGGTACTTCGTCCGCGGCGACAACGGATGCCGAGTCGATCACGTGACCTTGATCTTCTTGATCGAATCGTCCTCACGGATAGTGTCGCTGATCTTCTGCAGTCCCGAGGTCAGCTCCGCGACGTCGGCCTTGCCGGCCAGGAAGCTGTTCCAGATGACGAGCTGGTCGGTGTTGATGCCATACAGGTCGACGAACTTCCAGGTGAAGACGTCAGTCCCGGCGGCGCTGAGCAGATCGTTCTGCGAGACCAGGGCGGTCGAGCCGAAACCGTCAGCCGGAACAGTGTCCTTGACGATGGTCGGCGCGAGCTTGGTCTTGGCGAAGTTCGTGGCGGCCTCCTTGGAGAGCATCGTGCGAAGCAGCTCCTTGCCACCGGCAACGTTCTTGCCTTGCGACGGGACGATGAACGGCTCACCGGAGGCGCTGTGCAGCGCCTCGTACGGCATCGCCGACTCTGCCGACACCGTCATCTCGGGGAGCCCGGTCATCCGGAACTCCGGCGCGGTCTGGTCCTTCATCTCGTTCTCGATCCAGGACCCCGATGGGTACAGCAGGGCTTCCTGCTGGTTGCTCCACTGGGCCTGAGCAGCAGTGAACTGAGTCCCCGATCCGCCGGGCTTGAAGTAGCCGGCCTTGACGATGTCGCCCATGGCTGTGAGGACGCCCTGGACCGCAGGGTGCGACCAGCACTTCGCCTCCAGGTTCTCCAGCGCGAGCCGGACCTCGTCACCGCCTTCCTTGATGGCCGACCCGATCGCGAGGGTCTGGTAGTACGTCGCCGCCTCCTTGCCCCACAAGAACAGGTACTTGTCCTGCGCCTTGGCCTGGGCACCCAGGTCCATCGCCTCGTCCCAGGTCTTCGGCGGGGTCCAGCCGTTCTCCTCGAACAGGCTCGCGGAGTACCAGACCGCATAGACCGTCAACACGTAGTTGATCGCGGCCAGCTTGCCCTCGTACGTGCCCGGCTCCTCGACGCCACCGAACAGGGTGTCCCGGATCGTCGTCCCCTCGAGGCTCTTCGCATCGAGGACGTCCGAGAGGTCCTCGATCTGGTCGAGGATCGTGCTGAACCCGATCGCGTTCTCACCGGAGTTGTCGATCAGGTCGGGCGGGTTGCCACCGACGAAGCGCGGCTGCAGCTCCGGGGCGATCTCGGTCGTCGGCGAGACCTTTACCGTCGACCCCGCGTGGTTCTCCTGCATCAGCGTGGCGGCGAAGGTGACGTAGTCGGTGCCGTAGCCACCGTCGAAGATCACCGCGTCCACCGACGACTTGTCCGCCATGCCGAACGGATTGCGCTCGCTGACCGTGCCGCCACCCTTCTTGTCATCGGCGGAGTCGCCGCTGTCGCCCGCGCACGCGGCAAGCACGCCGCTGAACGGCATGACTGCCGCCGCCGCTAGCGCGCCCTTCATGAAGCTGCGGCGGTCGACTGCCTTCTTCTCGGTGGTCATGGTGTCTGCCTTCCGGGTCGGTGTGCTGGAGGAACAGTCAGGCCGTACGACGGATCCGGCCGGCGTAGCGGGCTTCGAGGCTGCTGTTGTGCTCGTCCCCGCCGGGGACGTTGGCCGACAGGTAGACCGGCGGTGTTTCGCTCGCCTCGGTCAGCCGTCGGACGACTTCGGCGCCGATCAGCTGCGCGACGAGGGCGCCGGTGATCGACGAGACCGCGCAGACGGTGCCGCCGCCGGGCAGCGGCAGCACGGCATCGCCATAGGGCGCCCCGTTGTCGAGAGCGACGTCGGCGTGGTCGATGAGCTTCGTGCCCGACGGGTGCCGGGAGTCGACACCCGCGGTCTGGGTGAACGACGTGATGGCGATCAGCCGGTGCCCGTGCTGCTTCACCAGCTGGGCCAGCTCGACGATCGACCCGTTCACGCCGGAGTTCGACGCGATCACGAAGATGTCGGCAGCCGACACGTTGGCGAGGTCGTAGAGCCGGTGCGCGATCGACGGGTCACGCTCGAGGTGCTTGCTGGCGAGCACCTCGGGCGAGTCTCCGCCGAGGATCACCACGTCGCGCAAGGCGATGCGGTTGGTCGGCACCAGCCCACCCGCGCGACCGGCAATCTCCATCGCCAACGCCTCGGAGTGCCCGGAGCCGAATGCCTGGACGACGCCGCCGGCGCGCAACGACGCCACGATGAGGTCGGCTGCCTCCTGCACGGGCCCGTCGGTCTGCTCGGCGACCTTGGTCATGATCGGTGTGAGTGCGGCGAGGTAGGCCTGGGCGCTGACCGTGGTCGCAGCAGCACCGGAGTCGCCCCCGGCTCCGGGCCCACTGAACGTGTCAACCATCGGAGTCGTGGCCTCCTGTGACGTGAGCGCACGAACCGCCGCGGGGGACGTGTGCCGTGGCGAATCGGTGCGACACTAACCGATCTTCGCCTACTTCGGAGTACCTGTGAACACGGAGATCTTGGCCCTCGGCGGCGACCTCGGCGGCACGTCGACGCGCATCCTCGTGGTCGGCGCCGACGGGCAGGAGCGCGGTCGGGGCGTGACCGGCGGAGGCAACCCGACCACCGATCCGGCCGGCGCTGCGGCCGCACTCGGTGACGCCTTGCGCGCCGCGCTGGCCGGTGTGGACCCCGCCCAGGTGGAGTCGTCGGTGATGGGCGTCGCCGGAGGTTCGGCGCTGCGCACCCCTGCAGTGGCCACCCACTTCGGCCGGGTGTGGGCCGGGGCCGGACTGACCTGCGACCCCGGTTACGTTCCCGACCTCGAGGTGGCCTTCGCGAGCGGCACACCCGAGGCCGACGGCGCGGTTCTGGTCGCCGGCACCGGCGCGGCCGCGGGGTCGCTGACCAACCGTCGGCTGACGCGCACCGCGGACGGTCACGGCTGGCTGCTCGGCGACGACGGCTCGGGGTTCTGGCTGGGACGGGAAGCCGTCCGAGCCACACTGCGCACCTTGGACGCGGGGACCCCGCCCGGCCCGCTCGTCGACGGCGTCCTGCGCGAGCTGGACGCTGACCGGCCGGGCGGCGACGATCAGCACGACCGGGTGATCCAGGTGGTGAACTCGCGTCCCGGGGTCCAGCTCTCGGCGCTCGCCCCGTTGGTCACTGCTGCCTACCGTGCGGGTGACCCGCAGGCGCAGTCGATCGTCGAGCGCGCCGCCGCTGCTCTGATGGCGACCCTCGAGCTGATCCGGGACCCGGCCGAGAGCACGCCGACCGTCCTCGCGGGAAGCCTGGCCGGGGACACGTCCCCGGTGGGGGCCGAGCTGCGAACGCTGCTCGCGGCCCGGTTCGCCGGCGCTGTCCTGCCGGCTCGCAACGGGGTGGGCGGGGCCGCCTGGCTGGCCCTCGCCGCGCTCGACCCGGCACTGGCCACCCGGGAGACGCACGCCCGACTGTGCTCCTGACGACGTCAGTCGGCGGCGTTCTTGGCTGAGGTGACCGTCGAGCACGGTTCCGAATGGATTTTCGATGTTTGTAAGACTTACATGCGAACGTACGGCGGGTCAAGAGACTCGGCTCGGTCGGCCCCGGACCGTGACGAACCAGCGCTGGGAGCGGTCAGAAAGCCACGTCGAGCGACCGGGAGAGCACGATGCTCGCGGCGCCCCGCAGTGTCGCGTAGTCGTCGGGGTCCGCGAAGACGACGTGCGGCGCCCCGCCCGGGTGTGCGAAGGCCTGGCGGCGAACGTGGTTCTCGATCGAGGATCGCAGCGCCTCGCCACCGCCGACTGGCTCACCGTGCACGATGAACAGCCCGATGCCGAGAATCTGTTGCAGGTTCGCGATCCCGACGCCGATGTTCGCCGCGTAGTCCTCGAGCAGCGCCGCGGCGGCCGGGTTCTGTGGTGCAAGAGCCGACAGGCGGGCTGCTCCGATGGTCTTCGGCTGTGGCAGCCCTCGCACGGCGGCCTCCTCGCGAAGCCACCGGGTTGCGGCCAACGCCTCCCAGCACCCGGTGAGCCCACACTCGCAGAGAGGGCCGTCTCGGTCGATGATCGTGTGGCCGACCTCGCCCCCGGCGCCACCAGCTCCGCGGTGCAGGGCACCGTCGAAAATGAACCCGGCGCCGATGCCTTCCCCGACGTAGAGCGAGCAGTACGACGACTCACCTCGGCCCGCACCGAACAGCATGTCGCCGAGCGCCTGGGCGCGAGGTTGCAGGTCGACGAAGGTTGGCACGCCGAGACTCTCGGCAATCAGCGGGCCGACCGCGAGGCCGTTGAGCCCAGGCGCGTGGTCCGATCGCACGATCTCGCCCGTCTGCGTGTCGACCATCCCGGCGACCGCGATGCCGATGCCGCGTAGGGGTGATGCGGCGTTTGCCGTGACCTCCCGCAACAGGCTGGTCAACCGACCGGCGATCAGGTCGTGGTTCTTCCTGGTCGGGCGAACTCTGATCGCGGCCCTGGACGTGACCTCCCCGCCCGCCGTGACCACGGCAGCCTGCGCGCCGTCAGGGAGCATGAGAACTGCGCCGACCGGCCATCCGGCGCTGGAGAACCAGACCGGTCTCGCCCGCTTGCCACCACGTGCCCCGCTGGCCAGTGGAGCCTGCTCTTCGAGCAGCCCTTCATCGAGAAACGGCTGAACGATCTGGCCGATCGTCGCCCGGGTGGAGCCGGTCAGCCGCGCGAGCTCTGGCCGGGCGAGCGGGCCGTTGGCGTAGAGGGTCTTCAGCACCCGAGCGCGGTTGACCTCGCCGGCCCGGGAGGAGGACAGCATCGTCGACTGGCGCGCCGATCCACGGCTGCGACCGGGTTGAGGGATCTGCCGAGCACCAACCGCGAAGCCGCCAGCGCGCGAAGCTGTCTTCGCTTCGGCAGAAACGTCGCCCATCTGCGTTGCCCTTCGTCAGTGCGAGCTTTTGCCGTCTGCCGGGCCGTGGAGCCACCCGTTGCTGGGTCCTTGGTTCGTATGAACTACAAACAATCCTACCGGGCGCTCGGCCGTCGACGGCCTGGCTTCGAACGGATCCATCGACTGAGGCCGATGCCTCAGGATCGGGGGCTCCCCGGCCGATCCGCGGCCCCTTATGCTGCCGTGCACCGAGCCGACGCTCCGCTCGAGCCAGGAGCACCGCATGACCGAACCATCGACCAGCTGGCAGTTCGACACGATCGCGTACGCCGGGGGATCGCAGGACGGGCCGCGGGCCAGCGTGCAGCTGACCCGCGAAGGGAAGCAAGTGCACGCCGAGGGGTCCGGCAATGGGCTTATCGACGCCGTCTGCGACTCGATCTCACAGGCCACGGGGGTGGCGGCGCGAGTGGTCGCGTTCCGCGCATACTCGGTCGGCCCTGGAAGCGAGGCCGTCGGCGAAGTCGAGCTCGAGGTAGAGATGCCGGGCCGCAGGGTAGCGGTCACGGCGTCGTCCACGGACGTGGTGGAGGCTGCCGGCCGGGCCTTCCTCGCAGCCATTAACCAGCACGGCTTGAAAGCGCAAACGGTGCGCTGAACCGACCCCGAACAGCAGAGACGCGGTCGAGCCGCGGATCAGGGAGCTGACGTACGTCCTGACTCGGCCGGGTTTGCGCTTCGAGACAGACCATCGCGAGTGACGGTTCTGTTCGCCTCGGCGACGGCACTACGGTCGTGAAAGCGGTTGCAAGTCACCAGCGGAAGGAGCCCCATGCTGACGCAGGTCGCGGACGGTGTGCTGGTCCACCAGAGCGAGTTACTCCAGAACAACACGGCCGTCGTACAAGGCGAGGCCGGCATGTTGCTCATCGACGCCGGGATAACGCGCGATGAGATGGCCTGCCTCGCGAACGACCTTCGCGAGCTTGGCCAGCCCGTTGTGGCCGGCTTCGCGACGCATCCTGATTCGCCCGGATTCTCTTGGCCCAGGTGCGGCGAGACCTTCAGATGAGTGCGCCGACGGTGTAGCCGATGAGAGCTGCGCCCAGGCCACCGATGACGCTGACCGTGACATTGACGAGCGCATGGCGCCACCGCTTGGTCTCGACGAGCCGATGGGTTTCGTAGGTGAACGCGCTGTAGGTGGTGAACGCCCCACAGAACCCCGTCCCGGCAAACAGGAACACTCCGGATGGAACCGAGTGACCGGTGGCGACGCCGGAGAGAAGCCCGAGGACACATGAGCCGGTCAGGTTGACCAGGATGGTTCCCCACGGGACCAAAGTGTCGTGGCGGGCCTGAACCGCACGGTCCATCAGGTAGCGCGCCGGCGCACCGGCCATCGCGCCGAGGCACACGAAAAGTAACCCGGTCATCGGTCAGCCACGCTCCCGCCGCTACCACGCCCAGTGTCGGGTGGACTCTCGGTAAGGGGGGCCGGTGGCCGGTGGTTTCCGGTGGCTCTCAGTAGAGTCCTAGCGGCGAGCGTGCCGCTGGTAACGGCGACCATGGCAGCGGCGAGCGTGCCGAACAAGTAGGTCAACGCAAGCGTCGGTGCTTCGTCCTGGATTGCCTGCTGGACTTGAACGGCATACGTGGAGAACGTGGTGTAGCCGCCCAGAACACCGGCCCCGAGGAACGGTCGCCACAACGGATGCCGCTGCCCACTCTCGGTGACCGCGACCATCACGATCCCGAGAAGCAGGCAACCGATAACGTTGGTAGCCAGCGTCGCCCACGGCACATCGGTGGGGCCATATGGCCAGACCAGTTCCAGCTCGTACCGGGCGCTCGCGCCGACCATGCCTCCGGTGCCGATCACGGGCAGCGTCCACGGATGCCTCGACAACTCTGACCGCTGGCCCGGGTCGTGGCGGTCGAAGTCCGGGTCGACAGGGACTTCACGGTCGATGCCCGTCCGGTCCGAAGGACCGAACGGATTCTGCGGCACGGGGTTCTCCTACACGCTTCTCGGGGACGCGAAGTCGCTTCGAGCAGGTGTAGGGACTGTTGGCGGCAGATAACCGCAGTTTCGGCGAGCCCCACCGCCATCTCCGACATCATACTGAACCGGATCGCGCCCGCCGCCGGCTCACCGCCGGCTTGACCGGCTATCGGTCGCGTTACGTCGGGTGACTCGGCACGACCCGGGCCTTGCACCAGTCCTGCGCCGCGACCTGCACCGCGTCCCACGGCGAGCCGAGCGGCGGCGTGTACGCCAGGTCCAGGTCGCTGACCTGGTCCACGGTCAAGCCCGCGAACAGCGCGGCCGCCGCGATGTCGACCCGCTTGGCAACCGCGCCGTCCATGTGCCCGACCAGCTGCATCCCCAGCAGCCGCCCGGTCGTCGCGTCACCGGTGACCCGCAAGGTGAGCTCGTGCGCGCCCGGGTAATCCGCTTGTGGTCGTCGGCGACCGACCCGACGGTCACCGGCGCGTATCCGGCCGCCGTCGCTTTCGTGGTCGCGCAGCCCGGTGCGGGCGACGGCGAGGTCGAAGACCTTCACCACCTGCGTGCCGAGGCTGCCAGTGAACGCCCGGTCGCCACCGATGGCGTTCTCCCCGGCGACCCGGCATCTGCGAGCAGAACGAGAATGC
>DASVED010000084.1:0-10817 GCA_036380775.1 Actinomycetes bacterium | reverse complement strand
CGCCCAGCGCCGGGCGATGATCGCCCGCGACGGCGACCGCTGCGCCACCCCGTACTGCGACCGGCCCGTCCTGTGGACCGACGGGCACCACCTGGTCCCGGTCGAGGACGGCGGCCCGACCACCATCGCCAACGGCGCCCTGCCCTGCGCCGGACACCACCAGCTCCTCCACGAAGGCCACTGGCAGCTGGACCGCCTCCCCGACGGCCGCTACACCCTGACCCACCCCGACGGCCGGACCATCGGACCCGAACCCCACCCACCCGGCCACAACCGACCCCCACCCGTGCCACGCGAGTGATTGCTCACAACCAGCGACGCACCCGCCGCGTGTAGTCGTCGTACGGCGCACGAAACCGCTCGTGCAGGAACCGCTCCTCGGGGTGGATCGCGCCCCAGAGGACGAGCAGCACCGCGGCCGGGAACACGACGAGCCCCCAGAACGTGGGTGCCAGCAACGCCAGCCCGAGGTAGAGGGCGAGCAGGCCGACGTACAACGGGTTGCGGGAGAGGCGGTACGGCCCCTCTTCGATAATCGCGTGCGTCGCCTGCCCCGGCAGCAGCCCGGTCTCGTGCCGACGGAACAGCAACAGCGACCAGCCGTTCCACCCGACGAAAAGCAGCACCAGCGCCCAGCCGAGCGGAACCCGCCACCCGCCGAGGTCGACAGGGTCACCCCAGAGCAGCGTGACCAGCCAGCCGACCAGCAGGGGCGCGCCGATCGCGACCGGCGGCCAGAGCCGGAACGCGACGGTTTCCTCGGAACCGTGCACCATGCCCTCAGTGTGGCTGGTGGCGCCGCCGCCGGTCAGGACAGTTCGGGTGCCAACCATGAGCCAAGACGGGCATCATGACCGAGGCATTCGACGCATGGACGAGGTGAGGCATCGTGCAGGACGAGCGGGTCGCTGCGTTCCACCGCTTGCACTCCTCCCGCTGCTTCGTGATGCCGAACCCGTGGGACGTCGGGAGCGCGCGTGTTCTGGAGCAGCTTGGCTTCGAGGCGCTCGCGACAACCAGCGCCGGCCTCGCGTGGACCCTGGGTCGCGCCGACAACTACATCACCCTCGATCAGACGCTCGAGCACCTACGCGTCGTCGCGGCCGCCGTCGGCGTGCCGGTCAACGCAGACTTCGAGGGCGGCTTCGCGATCGACCCGGAGCAGGTCAACATGAACGTTGCCCTCGCCGCGAGTACGGGGATCGCCGGGCTGTCGATCGAGGACTCCACGGGCGACGCCGCGCATCCGCTCCATGACTTTGATCTGGCCGTTGAGCGCGTTCAGGCGGCGCGCCAGGCGATCGATGACGGTGGCACGGGCATCATGCTCACCGGTCGATCCGAGGGGTTCGTCGTCGGACGTCCCGACCTCGACGAGACGATCCGAAGGCTGCGCGCCTATGCCGAGGCCGGCGCGGACTGCCTCTACGCCCCGCGCATCGGCACGGTCGAGCAGGTCTCGGCGATCGTCGCTGCCGTCGCACCCAAACCCGTGAACCTGCTCATCAACGCACCGTTCATCACCGTTGCCGAGGCGGCGGCTCTCGGAGTACGGCGAATCAGCGTGGGCGGAACTCTCGCGCGCACCGCTTGGGCTGGATTCCTTGAGGCGGCGCAGGAGATCGCGGACGCGGGGACGTTCTCCCGGTTCGAGCGGTTGCCAGACGTCGATGCACAGTTCCGTCCGCGATAGGGCTCGGCGATCGTCCGGCCGTCCGCTCAGCTGATGCAGAACTCGTTGCCCTCCGGGTCGTGCATGACCACGTAGTACACCGGGTCGTCGGGATCGTCGTGTCGGGTCCGTCGCTCGATGCTGGCTCCGAGTCCGACGACCTCGGCGACCTTCGCCTCCACGATCTCGATCCGCCGCTGTAACGGCATCCCGTCCTCACGGCCGGTGGGGTAGAGGTCCAGGTGGATCCGGTTCTTGCTCGCCTTCGTCTCCGGCACCTCCTGGAACCAGATCGGTGGCCGCAGCCCGGACGGGTCGAAGAGCCGGTCGGTGAAGGCCGCCTCCTCGCCCAGCCTGGTGCGGTAGTGCGCGTTCCAGGTCGTCTCAGGTTCTGCCGGAGGCTCGGGCTGGTAGCCCAGTGCCTGCGCCCAGAACCCCGCGAGCAACGCGGGGTCGTTCGCGTCGATGGTCAGCTGCCAGAACATCATGGCCTCGACACTAGGTCTGGACGCCGACAGTCGGTCCCCGCCTTCTCAGCCGTCGAGCGCTAGAAGTCGATGCGCATCACGACGCGGCGCAGCGTCGGCCGGCCGACCTCAGCGAACCCCGCAGCGGCGAAGATGCTCCGGGACCCGACATGGAGCTCTCCCGCCATGATCTCCTGCCCGGCACGCGTGATCATGGGGTAGCCCTCGAGGGCACGGGCTCCACGTTCCCGCGCGAAGTCGACGGCGGCGCGTGCGAGCGCACGGCTGATCCCGCGACGTCGAAAGCCGGTGCGGGTGACGAAGCAGGTCACAGCCCAGACGCTGTTGTCGTCCTTGTCCTCGGCCCTGCCCACCCACGGGACGCGGGTCTTGAGCAGCAGCCGCGGGTAGGCGGTCCGCGGCTCGACTGCGCACCAGCCGACGGGCTCGTCGTCGAGGTACGCGACGAGGCCGCTGGTTCGGCCCGACTCCCGGTCACCGTCGATCTGCGTGCGGAGCCGGAAAGCCAGCTCCTCGGCGCCGACCGACGCCCAGGACTCCTTGGGCTGCATCTTGTACCGCTGGCACTGGCACCTGGACGCATCGCCGCGTGTGCCGAGCACCGCCTGCAGATCCTCCCAGCCCGCCTCGTCGGCCGCGACGATCCTGACCCCCGGAGGCGCCGTCACATCGCTCCGGCCACGGTCAGCCGAACCGTGACGGTGTCCCCGTCGTCGAGCCCCTCCGCCATCCGCACCGCGTCCTTCAGCGGGACGACGTACCGCCCGTCCTTGGGGAACAGCGAGGTCTCCCACTCGGTGTCGCCGATCTCCGCCAGGACCGGGATCATCCCCCAGCCGTACGTCACGGCCGTGGACACCGCCTTGAGGTGCCGGCTCTGCTCGTCCGGCACGGTGACGAAGTAGTAGGGCGACGGGCCGCGCCAGTGCCAGATGTCGCCGGTGACGTCGAGGTGCATCCGCCCAGGCTAGGGTCGGTTCCGGACGTTCTGCTGCCGGATCAGGGGAGTGGTGTGGGCCCAGATGCGAGCCCCACGGCACGGGCCCTGCTCACCCTCGAGCTGGTCCAGGGCAGCCCGGGGATCACCGCGGACCGGCTCGCCGACAAGCTGGGCGTCTCGGAGCGGGCAGCCCGTCGGTACGTCGCCATCCTGCGCGAGGTCGGCATCCCGATCGAGTCCGTCCGGGGCCCGTACGGCGGCTACCGCGTCGGCCGCGGCCTGCGACTCCCGCCGCTGGTGTTCACCGCCACCGAGGCCCTCGGCCTGGTGATGGCGGTGCTCGACGGCCACCATGACGCCGGCGATCCCACCGACCCGGTCGGCAGCGCGCTCGGCAAGATCGTGCGGGCGCTGCCCGAGCCGGTGGCGGCTCAGGCCGAGGCGGTCCGCCGGAGCACGGCGCCCGCGCCCGACCGCGCAGCCGCCCGCCCCGACCCCGGGACGACGAGCGCTCTCGTGCAGGCGTGTTCGGACCATCGACGGGTGCGGGTCGCCTATCGCTCCGAGGCCGGGTCGGAGTGGGTCACCGAGGTCGATCCGTGGGCGCTGGTCGTCCGCCACGGCCGCTGGTACCTGCTGTGCCACTCCCACGCCGCGGACGCGCTGCGGGCCTACCGGATCGACCGCGTCCAGCGGGTCGACCTGCTCGACGACACGTTCACCCCGCCCGCCGATCTCGACCCGGTCGGCCTGCTCGAGGAGCACCTCGCCGTCGGCTGGGAGTACGACGTCGAGGTGATCATCGACGCACCGCTAGCCGCCGCCGCGTCGCGCCTGCCCCGTGCCCTCGGCCGGCTCGAGCACGTCGACGCCTCGACGACCCGCCTGGTCGGCAGCACAAGCAACCCGTGGTGGTACGCCGAGCAGCTCGCGGTGATCTCGGTGCCGTACCGCATCGTGCAGTGCCCGGAGCTGCGGGAGACTGCGCGCGTCGTCGGGCAGCGACTGATCACCGCGGCAGCTGACTCCGACACCTGAGCGGGCGCCATGCGGTCGCCGAGTCGTTACACGTGCCATCCCGCCGGCGGGTCCTCGCCGACCACACCGTCGACAGCCTCTCGGAGCAGGTCCGCGTGACCGGTGTGCCGGCCGTACTCCTCGACCAGGTCGAAGACCAGCCGGCGCAGGTTGGCGTGCCGGCCGTCGTCGTTGCTCGCGTCGACCAGCTGGTCCAGCCCGCCGTCGGCCAGGGCGGCGTCGAGCCGGGTGCGGGACCGCTCGACGGCGCTGTCCCACAGGGCATAGAGCTCCTCGGGGCTGTCGTCGGCCGCGGAGGTGAAGGGCCACTCTGGGTGGGCGTCCCAGTCGACGGTCTCCCAGGGTGCACCGGGCGAGACGCGACCGCGCAACTTGATGGTGAAGGTGTAGTCCTCGACGAACGCGAGGTGCTTGAGCAGCTTGCCGAGGGTCAGGTCCGAGGATCCGATGCGGGTCTGCAGCCCGGCAGCGTCCAGGTGCCCGGCCTTCCAGCGGAAGGTGGTGCGCAGCCGGTCGAGCGCGCCGAGGAGAGCCTCGGTCTCGGTGCCCGCGAGGGGCGGTTCCCAGGGGAAGTCGGTGGTTGTCATGCGCGGCACCCTAGACATCGTTGCGGACGTTCCGCGTCCGGTACCCGCCGTCGGCAACCGTCGGCAGCGGGTCCGGCTGATCGGTGGTACGTCTACTTGCAGATGTCCTCGTCGGCCGACCGGGCCTCGATGGTCTCCTCGGCCTGCGGCGTCGCCGTCGAGCCACTGACCTCGACCGACTCCGCCGTCGGATGGTCCGCGCCGACCACGACGACGAGCGTGCTTCCGAGGGACAGGTCCTCGGTCACGGTGGAGCCGCTGATCGCGGCGCCCAGGGTGCGCCCGGACTCGTCGTACGCCGGGTCGTAGAGCACTTGGGTGGTCGCGTAGTCGTTGCGATCGGCGTTGCCGACCCCCATCACCTGGAAGCCGGCAGCGGTGAGTTCCTTGGCGACCCGGCTCGCCTCGCCGGCCGTGCCCGAGCCGTTGAGCACCTGGACCCGGACGTTCTCGGGCGGCGTGACCAGTGGCGGGCCGGTCGGACTGGGGCTCGCGGTGGAGCTGGGCGAGGGAGTGGCGGGCTCCTTGCCGGGCAGCGGCTGGTCGAAGCGCAGCGAGCGCCAGAGCGCGGTGGCGGAGTCCTTCCACTGCACCCGGTTGGGGTCGAGCGTGTACGGCTCGTTGGGCACGGTGACGAAGTCGATGTTGCTCGTCTCCAGGCCCCGGACGTCGCGGGCGAGGTTCGCCATGTCGCGCAGCCCACCCACGTCCGTGGTGATCGAGTTCGTGGCCGCCGCGAGGAAGTTGTACAGCTTGACCGGCCGCAGCAGCAGACCCTTGTCCTTGACCTTGGAGACCATCGAGGACAGGAAGGCCTGCTGGCGGTCGATCCGGGACAGGTCCGAGCCGTCGCCCAGGCCATGCCGGGTCCGGACGTAGGCCAGCGCCTGGCGGCCCCTCACGTTCTGGATCCCCTTCTCGAGGTCGAGATGGGACTGGGAGTCGGTCACGGCGTACGGGATGCACACCTGGACACCGCCGAGCGCGTTCACCATGTCCTTGAAGCCGCGGAAGTCGATGACGACGTAGTTGTCGATCCGGATGTCCGTCAGCTTCTCGACGGTCTTCACCGTGCACGCCGCGCCGCCCTCGCTGAAGGCGGAGTTGAACATCTGTGCGTCGCGGGCCGGCACGGTGCGGCCGTCGGCGCGCAGGCACTCGGGGATGTCGACGACCGAGTCGCGGGGGATGCTCACCGCCGTCGCGCTCTCGCGGTCGGCGGCGAGGTGCAGCAGGATCGTGGTGTCCGACCGCTCGCCGGGGGTGTTCTGGGCGGCCTGGCCCTGGCGGGCGTCCGAGCCCATCAGCAGGATGTTGAGCGGCTCGGATGCCTCGTCCTCGACGACCTTCTCGGGCCGGTCGTCACCGAGCAGCTCGTCGATCGGCGCCTGGTCGATGTTGCCATTGAGCCGCTGGTAGGCGACGAAGGCGGTGGCCGAGCCGGTGACCGCGAGCACGGCGAGCGTCACGCCGATCGCGGTCAGGACGCGTCGGAGTGGTCGCGAGCGCGCGGCGTGGCGAGCGCGTGGCGAGTGGCGCCGACCAGCGAGCTGTTTCACCGGAGGCAATCAGTCCTTCGTCGGGCGCGCACGGCAGGCCGGGCCGGTGAACGGCCCGGGAACGGGCGGTGCCGATGCTGCTCGTGCGGCGGGGTTAGCGGGCCATCTTAGGCCATCCCCGTGAACACGGCCTCCCACCCGGGCAGCCCGCCGGCTCTGTCACCGACGTCGCCGACGCTGGCCACGAGGTTCTCCTGCTCCACGCGGCCGGCGAGCCGGCTGGGGTCGGGGTGACGGCAGAGCACCGCTGTGACGCCGGTTGCCAACGGGACGAGGCCGGTCGCGAGCACCGCTGCCGGCGTGGTCAGAGGGGCGGTGACCAGCAGCGATCCGGGCGGTGGGCGGAGGGCGGCGGCCGTCGCCAGGTCACCCGCGGTGAGCGTGCCGATCCGGGTGGCCAGCGCCGGGTCGTCGGGCGAGGGGGTCCGGTCGGGGACGAACCGGTCGCCGTGGCCGTGCACCTCGCGGTCGTAGTCGAGAGCCCGGGCGTACGTGGGCGAGGAGCCCGGCCGGGCCAGCCCCATCGGTCCCAGGCCCAGCGACACCACCTCGTCGGCCAGCAGGGTGCCGTCGTCGGGCCGCTCGTGGGACACGACCGCGACGTCGGCCACACGCGGGATGGCCCCTGGCTCGCCCGGTCCCAGCCGGACGACCAGGCCGAGCTCCCAGCAGGACTGCAGCCAGACGGCCGCCTGCCAGTGCAGCGGCAGGTCGACCTCGGCGAGGGCACCGGGCTGGACGCCGAGGTCGTCGCGGAGCAGGTTCGCCGTCTTGGCCACCCAGTTGGCGAAGGTGGCCACCGACAGCTCGGTGCGCTCCCCGGTTGCGTCGTCGTAGTAGGTGAGAAGCGGTCGGGCCGGGTCCCGGCTCAGCGCGGCCGCCAGCAGCGCGGACGGCGTCGAGGGCGGCACCTGCCGAGCGTACGGCCCGGGGAGAGCGCCGCCGACGGGGTCATGGGATCGCAAAACCTGCCCGCCTGTACACGCCGAGGAGGTCAAGTGT
Source organism: Actinomycetes bacterium (assembly GCA_036380775.1). GTDB lineage: Bacteria > Actinomycetota > Actinomycetes > JACCUZ01 > JACCUZ01 > DASVED01. The sequence goes on along the minus strand of DASVED010000084.1, from coordinate 3,531 downwards.
CGGGGCTGACCGGTCGATCCGGGAGACACTGACCGGTGTGGTACCAGCATTCACGCTGGTCCCACTGGCCTCATCTGTACCAGCTCCCCGGCTCGCCCGTGACCGCAGCCCCCGCACTGCAAAGGCTCCTCACTCATGCGCAAGGCCCCCTCCGCCGTCCTGCTGAGCATCCTCGTCCCCCTCGCGACCGCCGTCCCCGTCGTGAGCCTGCCGCAGGCCGGTCCGCGGCCGGTGACCCCTGAGGTCCGCTCGCAGCGGCTGGCCGGCGTCGACCTCGCGGCCGTCGGGGACCAGGCCGCGCGCCGCAGCAGCCGGGTGGCGACGCAGGCGTGGTCCGAGGAGCCGCGGGGCGAGCAGGGACGGCTCCCGGGCCGCCCCGAGGTGCTCGTCTCGCGCACCGGGATCGAGTCGTTCGACCTGCTCGGCGTCACCTGGCAGCAGTCCCGGCCGGGCGTGGAGGCGGCCGAGGTCACGGTGCTCGTGCGGACGCACGATGCCGGTGGCTGGACCGGCTGGACGGCGCTGGACGTCACGCCGGCACCCGCGGCGAAAGAGGCGCGCACCGCACGGCCCGGCACCGAGCCGCTGTGGGTCGGCGACTCCGACGGCTACCAGGTGCGCGTCGATGTCCGCGAGGGCCGGCTGCCCCGCGGCCTGCGGGTGGACCTGATCGACCCGGGCAGCTCCCCGGCCGACTCCGACCCGCGCGCCGGTCGCCCGATGCAGAGCGCGGCCGCAGCAGCCGGTCAGCCGCTCGTCTACAGCCGGGCGCAGTGGGGCGCCGACGAGAACCTTCGCAACGGGACACCGAAGTACAGCAGCACGATCAAGGCCGGCTTCGTGCACCACACCGCCGGTGCGAACAACTACTCGGCGGCCGAGGTCCCGAAGATCCTGCGGGCGATCTACGCCTACCACGTCAAGGGGAACGGCTGGTCCGACGTCGGGTACAACTTCCTGGTCGACCGCTTCGGCCGGCTCTGGGAGGGCCGCTACGGCGGCATGGACCGCGCCGTTGTCGGCGCGCACACCGGCGGCTTCAACGTCGACACCTTCGCCGTCTCCGCGATCGGCGAGTACGGCAAGGCCGCGGCGCCGCCGGTGATGGTCGACTCGATCGCCCGGCTGATGGCCTGGAAGCTCGCGACGAACTTCCGTGACCCCAATGGCACCAGCGTGCTGACCTCACAGGGTGGTGGCACCTCGAAGTACCCCGCCGGCCGCAAGGTGACGTTCAGCAACATCTCCGGGCACCGCGACGCCGGAAACACGTCGTGCCCGGGCAGCAACCTCTATGCGCAGCTCGCGAACATCCGGGCGTTGACCACGTCGTACCTCGGCACCGCGATGTTCTCCCCGCAGCCGTCGTCGGTCACCGCGGTCTACGGCACAGGCGGGTCGATCACGACGACGGCACGCGTCAACACCGACCAGCAGTGGCGGCTCGAGGTGCGGGAGGCCTGCCGCACCACGCTCGTCCGCACCATCACCGGCTCTGCCTCCCCGAGCGCACCGGTCAGTGCGTTCTGGGACCTGCGCGACGACGTCGGCACCGAGGTCCGGCCGGGCGCCTACACGCTGAGCCTCGTCGGTGCGGACGGCGCGGGGTCGACCCCGACCTGGACCTCGACGGTCACGGTGAACGCCGTCCGCTCGACGCCGGCGCCGGCCGTCGCCGCGGCGCCGCCGGGGCGCACCAGCTTCGTGCCGGTCGACCCGATCCGGCTCTACGACACGCGTGCCGACGGCAACCTGCCGGTCGGCCCCGGCCAGCAGCTCAACCTGCGCGTGCCCGGCATCGGCAGGGTTCCCGAGAGCGGTGTCGGTGCCGTCGCCCTGAACATCTCCGCCGGGTGCACGACGAGGACGACGGGCGTCCGGGCCTGGGCGGCCGGCGCGCGCAAGCCCGCGTCCGCCGCCCTCCAGGTCCCGGCCGGGTCCGGGGCGTCCGCCCTCGCCGTGACGGCGCTGGGCGGCAACGGCGTCGTGAGCATCGCCAACAGCGCGGGCACCACCGAGCTCGCCGTGCACGTGGTCGGCTACTACCCGGTCGCGGGCGGCGACGTCTTCCGGCCGACGAAGCCGCTGCGGCTCTACGACTCGCGCCGCGACCCGGCGGGGGCGCTCGCACCGGGTCTGCAGCGCAGCATCACCATGCCGACGCTGTCGGGCATCCCCGCCTCCTCGATGAGCGGTGCGCTGGTCAACGTGACAGCCCTCGGCGCGCAGGGCAACGGTGCTCTCACCGTTCAGTCCGCGGACAGCGATCGCAGCAGCGCCACGGTCACCTTCGCGCCCGGCCGGGTGGTGAAGAACCGCGCCGTGGCGAAGCTCGACCACGGCACGTTCAAGGTCACCGGCCGCGACGCGGCGACCCACGTCGTCGTCGACGTCGTCGGCTGGTGGGCACCGGCTGCTGTCGTCGGCGGGCGTCTGTTCCAGTCGAAGGCGTCGACCCGGGTCCTGGACACGCGGTCCGGTCTCGGTGCTCCGCGGTCCCGCGTCGGACCCGGCGGCGTGGTCAGCCTGGCCGTCGCCGGCAGGGGCAAGGCGGTGCCCGGCACCGCTCGCGCCGTGGTCATGAACCTCACGGCCATCGGCGCGACGAAGGCCACCTACGTCACGGCCTGGCCCAACGGCGCGCGGCGCCCCGCTTTCCCGGACCTCGGCGTCCCGGCCTTCCGCACGACGTCCAACCTCGTCGTCGTCCGGGTCGGCACGAAGAACCGGGTCCGCATCACGAACAGCACGGGCTCGACCCACCTGGTCGGCGACATCGTGGGCTACTACCCGTAGGCCCGCCGGTAGGGTGACCGGCGACATGAGCAGCCTGCAACCGGAACCCGCCGTCACCGCCCAGCTCCCGATCACCGAGTCGCCGGTCACCGGTCAGTCGATCCAGCGGTCGCCTGCCGAGCCCGACGCGGCGTCGCCCCCGCCGGTCGTGACGATCGTCCTGCCCTGCTTCAACGAGCAGGAGCACGTCATCGCCGAGGTGGAGCGCATCTGCGCGGCGATGGACGCCTCCGAGCACACCTACGAGCTCCTCGCGATCGACGACGCGTCGACCGACGACACGCTGAGGCTGCTCGAGGAGGCGCTGCCCCGGTTCCCGCACCTGCGCCTGATGCCGTTCCGGCGGAACGGCGGCTCGGGCACCGCACGGCGCATCGGCACTCTCGACGCCCGCGGCGAGATCGTCGCGTGGACCGACGCCGACATGACCTATCCGAACGAGCGCATCCCCGAGCTGGTGTCGATGCTGCTCGACGACCCGACGTACGACCAGGTCGTCGGCGCGCGGACCAGCGAGGAGGGCAGCCACAAGATCCTGCGGGTCCCCGCGAAGTGGCTGATCCGCAAGATCGCCGAACGGTTGTCGAACTCCGCGATCCCCGACCTCAACTCCGGGCTGCGTGCGTTCCGCCGGTCGGTGTCGCTGCCCTACCTGCGGCTGCTGCCTCCCGGCTTCTCGTGCGTCACGACCATCACGCTGGCCTTCCTGTCCAACCAGCACGACATCAAGTACGT
>DASVED010000083.1:0-11804 GCA_036380775.1 Actinomycetes bacterium | reverse complement strand
GCTGCCGGGCGTGTACATCGGTGCCCGGGTGTCCAGCAGCGCCCCCGGCGGCATCATCCGGCGCGCGCTGGTCGTGGTCCTCCTCGCGTCCGGGCTCAAGCTGCTCGAGGCGGACACCGCGGTCTTGGTGGCGGTGCTGCTCGCGGTCGCGGTCGTCGGGCCGGTGCTGTGGGCGACCGTCTACCGCTCGGCCCGTCCCGATCGAGCCGACCGCGGGGCCAAGGACCTGCTCTTGGCCGCGGTGACCGGCCGCTGGCTCAGCTGGGGCGCGGGCGACGAGCGGCCGGTGGCGAGCCGTGACGGCGTGCCGCGCTGACTGGGCCGGCCACCCTGGGGAGTAGGTCTACGTCGCCTGACGTATGGCCTGTCGGGCTGCTGCTTCCTAGGCTGCGGGCACGGGGCGTGTCCCCGGACCGCGCCTCCCACCGCGCAGAGCCAATTCAGCGCCCACCCCCCCGAGCGTTGGGTCGGTCGCGGCAAGCGGTCCGACTCGGGGCACAGCGCCGGGCCCGGAGTGACCGCTGGGCCCGGCGCGCCCGGTCGGGGCTGGATGTCCTCACCCCTTCAGGCTGCCTGTCACGCTGTATGTCAGCACGCCGATGATGTTGCCCAGCTCGTCGACCTGCAGGACCGTCGTGGTGCATGTCACCGCATCGACCGGAACGTTCTTCTTCGACACCGACAGTGCTGTCGACGGGGGGTCCTCGCCGCCGATCGCGAGCGTGAAGGTGAACGCCAGCGGCCGGAAGAGCTGCCCCGTCTCGACGATGCGGCCGGGCGAGAAGGCTCCCTTGTCGACCGGCAGTACTGCCGTGGTGCCGTCGGCACACCTGTACGTGCCGTCACTCGGTCGAGGTACGTCCGTGGTCGCGGCCGCCGCAGGCGATGCGAGAGCCGTGCCGAGCACCAGCATGACGGCGAGTACGGCAAGACGAACGAGCATGCGCATGGGGGCCTCCGGCCGGGTGACTGCAGGGCACCGTAGTCAGAGGAAGGGGTCCCGTCGGGACGAGATGACTGGAATCGACCTGTGCGGTGACGATGAGCGACAGCTGGCCGCAGCGGACACGGATCCTCGAGTCGTCACCAGCCGCGTGCGCGCCATTCGCCGAGGTGAGGTCGCTCGGCACCCAGGGTCGAGTCGTCGCCGTGCCCGGGGTAGAACCAGGTCTCGTCCGGCAGCCGGTCGAAGACCTTTTGCTCAAGGTCGTGCATCAGAGAGGTGAAGTTCTCCGGGCTCGTTGTCCGGCCAGGACCGCCGGGGAACAGCGAGTCGCCGGTGAACAGGTGCGGGTGGCCGCGCGGGTCCTCGTAGAGCAGCGCGACCGACCCCGGCGTGTGGCCGACCAGGTGGATCACCGCGAGCTCCACGTCGCCGACCCGCACCGACCCACCGTCGTCGAGCAGCTCGTCGGTCGGCACCGGGATGCCGTCGGCGTCGGCGCGCCCCGCGGCGGTGCGGGCGCCGGTCGCGGTGACCACCTCGGCGAGGCCCTGCCAGTGGTCCCGGTGCTGGTGGGTCGTCACGACCGTGGACAGCGGACTGCCGCCTAAGAGATAGAGCAGTGTCCCGGCGTCGTTGGCGGCGTCGACCAGCAGCAGGTCCCTCGTCCGGCCGCACTGCAGCAGGTAGGCGTTGTTGTCCATCGGACCCACCGACACCTTGGTCACGGTGAGGGCGTCCAGCTCTCGCACCGCAGCCGGTCCCCCGGGGGTCACGGATCCGTCGTAGGCCACCGCGGCAGGCTAGCCCCAGCGCGGTGCGGGCGGCAGGTCACCGGGAGGGTCCAGGGTCAGCCCCTGTCCCGGCGTACGGCCGGTGAGCCAGCCGACCAGCCCGGACCGCGGCCCGGTCACGGTGGGACCCGCGGCGGCCACCTCCCACCGCCCCTCGCCGTCGGTCGCCGCCAGGACCCCCACGGGGCAGTCCCGCTGCGACCGGAAGAACGGTGCGAGCTGGTCAAGGGTGCGGGTGGCGAACTCGGGGTCCCAGTCCTCGGGCGTGTAGCCCGCGTCGAGGTCCACATGGTGGATCTCGACCTCGCGGACCCGCAGGAAGGGGATCTCCCAGCCGTACGCCGACGCGCCGGACGTCATGGTCACCTCGCGGGCCAGCCCGTCGGCGGGGAAGCCGGCGAAGGCCTCCAGCAGTCGCTCGGCCGAGTCGGACAGATCCAGGCGTACGTCGCCGAGGTGCCGACCCAGCCCAGCCTCGATGCCCGCCTCGCGGCCGGCCTTCCCACCCTCGTACATCTCGCGGTCCTCGCCCGTGCGGGCGGCGTGGACCAGGTTGACGAACCCGTCGGCGTTGCGGGCCACGTGGGTCAGCACGTGCGCCCGGGTCCAGCCGGGCAGCAGTGAGGGTCCGGCCAGGTCCTCCTCGGTCAGGCCGTCGACCGAGCGCAGCAGCCGGTCGGTGGCCGCGGCCATCTCGTCCAGGGCGCGGTCGAGAGACGGCAGGTCCGGGTGGTGCTGGTCCTCCATGCCGTCCATGCGCCCGACCCTAGCTGTCGGACCCGGGTCCTAGCGTGACCGCAGACCCGAAGAGGAGCCCGGATGGCCCAGCTGCTGCAAGTGACCTTCGACTGCGCCGACGTCCCCGCCATGGTGCGGTTCTGGTCGGCCGTGCTCGGCTATGAGGAGCAGCCGCCACCACCGCCGTTCGGCAGCTGGGCGGAGTGGGCCGACGCCCAGGGCATCCCGGCCGAGCTGCACGACTCCCGGGGCGCGGCGGTGGACCCGCGTGGCGAGGGGCCCCGGCTGTTCTTCCAGCGGGTGCCGGAGGGCAAGACGGCCAAGAACCGCTTGCACCTCGACGTCCGGTTGTCCGGCCGGGAGGGCAGCGGCGGCCTGGCCGCCGAGGTTGACCGGGTGGTGGGCCTAGGGGCCGAGCGGCTGGACGAGTTCGACGAGATGGGCAGCCACTGGGTGGTCATGCGTGACCCGGAGGGCAACGAGTTCTGCATCTCGTGACGATGACTGTCCGACGCGGCACTTAGCATTGGAGCCCCGACGTACGCCCGAAACGGATCTTTGTGGACCAGCTGATCGTCCGAGGTGCGCGTGAGCACAACCTCAAGGACGTCTCCCTCGACCTCCCCCGCGACTCCCTCATCGTATTCACCGGGCTGTCCGGCTCCGGGAAGTCCAGCCTGGCCTTCGACACGATCTTCGCCGAGGGCCAGCGGCGCTACGTCGAGTCGCTGTCCGCCTACGCACGCCAGTTCCTGGGCCAGATGGACAAGCCGGACGTCGACTTCATCGAGGGTCTCTCACCGGCCGTGTCGATCGACCAGAAGTCGACCAGCCGCAACCCGCGATCCACGGTGGGCACCATCACCGAGGTCTACGACTACCTGCGGCTGCTGTTCGCCCGCGCCGGTCGCCCGCACTGCCCGGTCTGCGGTGAGCCGATCAGTCGGCAGACGCCGCAACAGATCGTCGACCGGGTGCTCGAGATGGAGGAGGGGACCCGGTTCCAGGTCCTCGCGCCGGTCGTGCGGGGGCGCAAGGGGGAGTACACCGAGCTGTTCCGGGAGCTGCAGACGAAGGGCTACAGCCGGGCCCGGGTCGACGGCGAGACGGTCTCCCTCGCCGAGCCGCCCAAGCTCGAAAAGAAGTACAAGCACTCCATCGACGTCGTGGTCGACCGGCTCTCCGTCAAGCCGAGCGCCAAGCGGCGGCTGACCGACTCGGTGGAGACGGCACTGGGCCTGGCCGGCGGGCTGCTGATCCTCGACATGGTCGACCTGCCGGAGAAGGCCAAGGACCGCGAGCGGCGGTTCTCCGAGAAGCTCGCGTGCCCCAACGAGCACCCCTTGGGCATGGACGAGCTCGAGCCGCGCTCCTTCTCCTTCAACTCTCCCTATGGCGCCTGCCCCGAGTGCACCGGCATCGGCACCCGGCTCGAGGTCGACCCCGAGCTGATCGTCCCTGACGACGAGAAGTCGCTGGGGGAGGGCGCCGTCGCGCCGTGGGCGGCAGGGACGTCGTCGAGCGAGTACTTCCAGCGCCTGCTGGAGGCGACGGCGGAGGACCTCGGCGTCCGGATGGACACTCCGTGGCGGAAGCTGCCGGTCCGGGCCAAGGACGCCGTCCTGCACGGCCTGGACTACCAGGTCCACGTGAAGTACCGGAACCGCTACGGCCGGATGCGCAGCTACCACACCGGGTTCGAGGGCGCGATCCCGTTCGTCCAGCGCCGGCACACCGAGACCGACTCCGACTGGAGCCGGGAGCGCTACGAGGGGTACATGCGTCAGGTGCCGTGCCCGGTCTGCCTCGGCGCGCGGCTCAAGCCCGAGTCGCTCGCGGTGCTCGTCGGTGGACACTCGATCGCCGACGTGTGCCGGCTGCCGATCCGAGACTGCGACGAGTTCCTGCGCAGCGTCGAGCTCACCGACCGCGAACGCCAGATCGCCGAGCGGGTGATCAAGGAGATCCACTCCCGGCTCGGCTTCCTGCTCGACGTCGGGCTCGACTACCTGTCGCTCGAGCGACCCTCCGGCACCCTGTCGGGCGGTGAGGCGCAGCGCATCCGGCTGGCCACCCAGATCGGCGCCGGCCTGGTCGGCGTCCTCTACGTCCTCGACGAGCCGTCCATCGGCCTGCACCAGCGCGACAACCACCGGCTGATCGAGACGCTCACCCGGCTGCGCGACCTCGGCAACACGCTGATCGTCGTCGAGCACGACGAGGACACCATCCGCACCGCCGACTGGGTGGTCGACATCGGCCCCGGGGCGGGCGAGCACGGCGGTCAGATCGTCGTGTCCGGGCCGGTGCAGGACCTGCTGGACAGCAAGGACTCGCTGACCGGGGCGTACCTGTCCCGCCGCCGGGTCATCCCCACCCCCGACATCCGGCGGCCGCGGACCAAGGGCCGGGACCTGACCGTGATCGGCGCCCGGGAGCACAACCTGCAAGGGATCGACGTGTCGTTCCCGCTGGGCTGCTTCATCGCCATCACCGGGGTGTCCGGATCCGGCAAGTCCACGCTGGTCAACGACATCCTCTACACGTCACTGGCGCAGAAGCTGCATGGCGCCCGCACCGTGCCCGGCCGGCACAAGAAGATCAAGGGCCTGGAGCACGTCGACAAGGTCGTCCACGTCGACCAGAGCCCGATCGGGCGGACCCCGCGGTCCAACCCGGCCACCTACACCGGCGTGTTCGACCACATGCGCCGGCTGTTCGCCGAGACGACCGAGGCCAAGATCCGCGGCTACCTGCCCGGCCGGTTCTCCTTCAACGTGAAGGGCGGCCGCTGCGAGGCATGCTCCGGCGACGGCACCATCAAGATCGAGATGAACTTCCTCCCCGACGTCTACGTGCCGTGCGAGGTCTGCCACGGCGCGCGCTACAACCGGGAGACGCTCGAGGTCCACTTCAAGGGGAGGACCATCGCCGAGGTCCTGGACATGCCCATCGAGGAGGCCGCCGGGTTCTTCGCCGCCGTGCCGGCGATCGCCCGACACCTCAACACGCTCAACGACGTGGGCCTCGGCTACGTCCGGCTCGGCCAGCCGGCGCCGACGCTCTCCGGTGGCGAGGCGCAGCGGGTCAAGCTGGCCTCCGAGCTGCAGAAGCGCTCGACGGGCCGCACGGTCTACGTCCTCGACGAGCCGACGACCGGTCTGCACTTCGAGGACATCTCGAAGCTGTTGAGGGTCTTGCAGGACCTGGCCGACAAGGGCAACACGGTGATCGTCATCGAGCACAACCTCGACGTCATCAAGACGGCCGACTGGGTGATCGACCTGGGCCCGGAAGGCGGCTCCGGGGGCGGCCTGGTGGTGGCCGAGGGGACGCCGGAGCAGATCGCCGCGGTCCCCGAGAGCCACACCGGGCTGTTCCTCAAGGACGCCTTGGCCGCGGTCGCGGCTCCGCGTGCTCCGCGGGCACCGAGGGCCCAGAAGGCCCGCTCCGCCGGCCGGCCGGCGGCCGCGGCGGCGGGTCGACGCCGGTCGGGCGCGGCCAGCGGCTGACCGGACCGGCTGCCCGCACCGAGCGGCAAGCGGCCACGGGGGAGGGGCCGCCTGCCGCTCGGGCGGCAGGCCCGGTTGGGACCGCACGGGGGAACGGCCCCAACCGAGCCGGTGCTCGACGTCCCGGGCAGGGCTCCCGCTGGGCTCGCGCCCGGGGAGCCGGTTCGTCGTGCGTCACCAGACTGCCTCGGGATCCGGGACCGCGGGAGGGACAACCGGACCCTTCTGCGGTAGTGCATCCGCGTCGTCGGCAGCCTCAGACCGGTCAGACCATCGACATGGTCTGGGAGAGCCGGGCGCGCACCCCGTCGGCGCAGTCGGCGGCGACGAAGAAGACCCCCTCTGCGCATCGCCGGACGCACGCCGCGAGGTCCTCGCCCAGGACCCCCTTGGCGACGTAGCCCGTCGCGCCGGCGGCGAGCATCCGCAGCACCGTGTCCGCGTCGTCCCGGCCGCTGAAGACCATGACGCGCGGGGCCGGGGACAGCGCCACCAGCCGCTGGGCCAGGTCGGGGCCACCCCCGGTCATCTCCACGTCCATCACGACCACGTCCGGCCGGTGCTCGATGGCAGCCGCCAGGGCACCGGCGCCGTCGCCGAGGCTGGCGATCACGTCCAGGCCAGCCTGTGCCAGCACGTCGTGGACGGCCGCGCGCATCTGCTGGTTGTCGTCCACGAGGACGATACGGAGGCCCATGATCGGCAAGAGTCGCTCGCCGCGAGGGCGCCCGGCCAGGCCCCTATGAACGGCGTCCGGTAGCGCATTCGCACCAGATCCACCCACCGTCCGTGGCGCGGTCGTGGCAGTGTGTGAGGTACATCCACCGCGGTGATGACGGACGGGGGGTAGCTGTGACAGCTCAAGCACCGCCGGAGCGGGGAGGGGCCGGCGGCGTCTCCCGCACGACGCGGCTGCTGATCGTCGACGACCACGACATGTTCGCCGACAGCCTGCGGCTCGCCCTCTCGGCCGAGACGGACCTCGAGGTGGTCGGGACGGCTGCGACGTTGGCGCAGGCCAAGAACATGATCGCGACGACGGCCCCGGACGTCGTCCTGCTCGACCACCGGCTGCCCGACGGGCTGGGGGTGGAGGCCATCGCCGACCTGAGGGTGATCCGTCCCGAAGCGAACATCGTCGTGCTCACCGCGTCCGCCGAGGACTCCATGCTCGTGGCGGCGACCGAGGCCGGCTGCGCGGGTTTCATCCTCAAGACGAGCCCGCTCGACGAGCTGGTGGCCGCGGTCCGCACCGCAGCAGCCGGCGAGATCATGGTCAGCTCCGAGCTGCTGGGACGGCTGCTCAACCGGCTGCACCACCAGTACGAACAGCCCGCGAGCGATCTGACCGCACGCGAGCGCGAGATCCTCCAGCTGATCGCCGAGGGGCTCACCAACGGCACGATCGCGACCCGGCTCTTCATCTCGGTCAACACGGTGCGCAACCACGTCCAGAGCATCCTGGCGAAGCTCGGAGCGCACTCGAAGCTCGAGGCCCTCTCGGTGGCGATCCGCGACGGTCTCATCGAGCCGCCGGGCACGAGCTCGTCATCATGACCGCGGTCCGGCCGGACCGTCCGCCGATGCGCGACGTCGTGCTGGACGCCCTGCTGGAGCAGGTCCCGGTGGTGGTCTTCGCCACGGACCTGGACGGTGTCTGCACCTATCTCGAGGGCGCCGGCCTGCCCGCGCTGCGTCTGGCGCCGGGCTCGCTGGTGGGTGTCGACCTCAATCAGGCGTTCTCGGACCGCACCCGCGAGCTGGCCTCCCTGCGCACCGCGCTGTCCGGCCGCCAGGTCTCCTTCACCTGGCGGACCTCCAGGCTGGCGCTGGACACCTGGCTGTCACCCTTGTACGACGCCGGCGGTGCCGTCATCGGGGCTATGGGCGTCACGCTCGACGTCAGCGAGCAGGTCCGCGAGACCGAGCGCCGGCTCAGCCAGCAGCGCGGGCTGCTGCTGCACCTGCACGAGGCCCAGGAGACCGAGCGCCGACGCATCGCGGCCGACGTGCACGACGACACGGTCCAGGCCGTCGCCGCGGTGGGCCTCCGGCTGCAGAGCGCCCGGCGAAACCTGTCCGTGGAAGGTCGCGCCGACGTGGCGGCGATGCTCGACGACGCGGCCGAGTCGGTCCGTGAGGCCGGCCGGCGGCTGCGCCGGCTGCTCTACGACCTCGACGTCCCCGACCGGCTCGACCAGGACCTTCCGGCCGCGCTCCGGGAGTACGCGGCAGTCGTCTGCCAGGACGAGCCGTTCACCTGCACCGTCGAGGGAACCCTCGGCGAACGGCCGCCGCTGCACGCCTCCCGGGTCCTCTTCCGGATCGCGCAGGAGGCCATGGCCAACGCGCGATCCCACGCCAAGCCGACCAGGGTCGAGGTCAGGCTGGCCGAGCGCGACCACGGCTTCCTGCTGACGGTCCAGGACGACGGAGCGGGGCTCCCCGCCCATCTCGCGGTCTCGGCACGTCAACGTTCCGCGTCACCCGCGGGACACCTCGGGCTGCGGAGCATGGCCGAGCGCGCGGAGTCGATCGGCGGGTGGTGCGCGGTGCGGGGCCTGGACGGCGGGGGGACCCTCGTCGAGGCCTGGGTCCCGGCCCGGGTCGACCTCGCGTCGGGCGCCAGCAGGTCGTCCGCCGGCTCGGGACCGACCGGCCGGACGCTGCTGGAGCAGACGGTCGAGAGCATCTCGGAGGGCTTCGCGGCCCTGGACCGCGACTGGCGGTACGTGTACATGAACCAGGTCGGTGCGGACATGCTGCGCCGCCACGACCTGGTGGGCCGGGTGTGCTGGGGCGAGACGCCCATCGCACCCGAGGTCGAGACCGCCCTCCGGGACGCCGTGCGGCTGCAGCGGCCACAGGTGGCGCGAGCCTTCTACGCCGACCTCGGGCGGTGGGTGGAGAGCCGGGTCTTCCCGAGTCCCGACGGTCTGTCGATCTTCTTCCGGGACGTCAGCACCGAGCAGGAGTCCGAGCGGCGGGCCGCCGAACGGCTGCACATCATCGCGGGTGCGCAGGCGCTGGTCGCGGCGATGGCCGGCCAGACCGAGCTCGAGCCGGCGCTGCGGGGGGTGCTGCCGACGATCCTGGACACCTGGCGGCTGCACCACGTCCGCGTCGTCGTGGACGGGCCGGGGCTCGACCCCCTGGACCTCAGCCTCGGCGAGCAAGAGCCGGACGACCAGGTCCGGGAGGTCCCCATCGAGCTGTTCGGCGGCCGTGTGGGTGCCCTCTGCGTGGCAGCACCCTCGCTCGACGACCCCATGCGCGGCCTTCCCGAGCTGCTCGGTCTGCGCATCACCGCCGCCCGGTCCGGCACCTGACCGACCGGAAACGCGTCCACATGACGAGACCCTTCCGGCGAGTCGAACCCGCGGCCACATCCGGGTCGTATGGGTAATCATGGACCATCACCCAGCTCACGGCGCCCTGACCGGTGACGATCCCGCGTCCGCTCCGACCCGCCGGCGGGTCCTCAGCCTCGCTGCGGTGACCGGCCTCGGGGGGGCCGTGCTCGCTGCCTGCGGCGGCGGTGACGAGCCGGCGGCCACCACCTCGACCAGCAGCTCGCCCCCAGCGTCGCCGGAGTCGTCGCCGGAGTCGTCGCCGTCGGACGCGGGGTCCTCGCCCGCGGCAGGCGGTGGGCTGGTCGCGACGGCCGACGTGCCCGTCGGCGGCGGGGTGATCCTCGAGCGGAAGAAGATCGTCGTCACCCAGCCCGACAAGGGGACGTTCAAGGCCTTCACCGCGGTCTGCACGCACATGAACTGCACGGTGGCGTCCGTCCGGAAAGGCCTGATCAGCTGCCCATGCCACGGCAGCGGCTTCGACGCCGCCGACGGCTCGGTGCGCAACGGCCCGGCCACTGGCCCGCTGCGCGAGATCCCGGTGGCCGTGGAGGGCGACCGGGTGGTCGAGGCCTGAGCGAGGCAGCCGTCACCTGCGGCTGACGCCGGTCGGTCGTAGGGTTGCCGGGTGGCAGATCCGGCGTTGTACCGTCCCGCGCCGGGCTCCATCCCCGATCAGCCGGGCGTCTACCGGTTCCGCGACGAGCGGGGCCGGGTCATCTACGTCGGGAAGGCGCGCAGCCTGCGTCCGCGGTTGTCGTCCTACTTCCAGGACCTGGCCAACCTGCACGCCCGGACGCAGTCGATGGTCACCAGCGCCGCGAGCGTCGAGTGGACCGTCGTCGCCACCGAGGTGGAGGCGCTGCAGCTCGAGTACAACTGGATCAAGGAGTTCGACCCGCGGTTCAACATCCGCTACCGGGACGACAAGAGCTACCCGAGCCTGGCGGTCACCCTGAACGAGGAGTTCCCGCGGCTGCAGGTGATGCGCGGGCCCAAGAAGAAGGGCGTCCGCTACTTCGGGCCCTACTCCCACGCGTGGGCGATCCGAGAGACGCTCGACCTGCTGCTGCGCGTCTTCCCCGCACGCACCTGCTCCGCGGGGGTGTTCAAGCGGGCCGGCCAGGTGGGTCGGCCGTGCCTGCTGGGGTACATCGGCAAGTGCTCGGCGCCCTGCGTCGGACGGGTCAGCGCCGAGGAGCACCGCCAGATCGTCGAGGACTTCTGCGACTTCATGGCCGGCCAGACCTCGACCTTCTTGCGGCGGCTCGAGAAGGACATGCAGGTCGCGGCCGCCAACCAGGAGTACGAGCGGGCGGCCCGGCTGCGAGACGACATCAAGGCGCTCGAGCGGGCGATGGAGAAGCAGTCCGTCGTCCTCGGAGACGGGACCGACGCGGACGTCATCGCGCTCTCCGAGGACCCCCTCGAGGCCGCCGTGCAGGTCTTCTACGTCCGCGGCGGTCGGGTCCGCGGCCAGCGCGGCTGGGTCGTCGAGAAGGTCGAGGACCTCACCACCGGGGACCTGGTCGAGCACTTCCTGCAGCAGGTCTACGGCGGTGAGACCGGGGACGCCGTGCCGCGCGAGGTGCTGGTGCCGGCGATGCCGCCGGACGCGGAGGCGGTCTCGACCTGGCTGTCGGGACTGCGCGGCAGCACAGTGGCCCTCCGGGTCCCGCAGCGCGGGGACAAGCGCGCCCTCCTCGAGACGCTGCGACGCAACGCGGCTCACGCACTGGCGCTGCACAAGACACGGCGTGGGAGCGATCTCACGACTCGCAGCCGGGCGCTGCAGGAGATCCAGGACGCACTCGGGCTGGACGAGGCGCCGCTGCGGATCGAGTGCTACGACGTCTCCCACCTGCAGGAGAGTGACGTCGTCGCGTCGATGGTGGTCTTCGAGGACGGCCTGGCCCGCAAGAGCGAGTACCGCCGGTTCGTCATCCGGGGCGCCAATACGGTCGCCGGGTCGTCAGGCTCCCGGGGCGACGTCGCCTCGATCCACGAGGTCATCAGCCGACGGTTCCGGCGGCTGGTCGAGGAGCGCGCACGCACCGGCGAGCTCGACGGCGAGGGAGGACCGCCCGGGGCGGACGACGCCAACGGTGCCGACGTACCCGCGGGCATCGATCCGGAGACGGGCCGGCCGCGCAAGTTCGCCTACGCCCCCCACCTCGTGGTCGTCGACGGCGGCGCGCCGCAGGTGGCAGCGGCACAACGGGCCCTGGACGAGCTGGGGATCGACGACGTGGCACTGTGCGGCCTGGCCAAGCGGCTGGAGGAGGTCTGGCTCCCGGGCGACCCTCATCCGGTGGTCCTGCCGCGGAGCAGCGAGGGCCTCTACCTGCTGCAGCGGGTCCGCGACGAGGCGCACCGGTTCGCCATCGCGCTGCACCGGACCCGACGGTCGAAGTCGATGACAGCCAGCGCCCTGGACGGGGTGCCCGGGCTGGGTGAGACCCGA
>DASVED010000082.1:0-3151 GCA_036380775.1 Actinomycetes bacterium | reverse complement strand
GCACGACCGGCTGACGGCAACGGCGGCAACGGCGGCGACGGTGCCGACGACCAACAGCGGTTCGCCACACCGGAGCAGGCGCTTGCCGAGGGTGCGGATCTGCTCGTCGTCGGACGACCGATCACCGGTGCCGCCGACGTCGCCCGCGCCGCCCGCGACATCGCTCGCGCACTGTCGTGACCGCATGCCGTCCGGACGGCGGGAGGTGGATAGGTCGAACGGTTGAAGATTTGCAAGAACTCGGTCGGTGGCCGTTACCCGCATTGCCCCGCAACAGTTGATGTCGCTAGGTTCCTGCTTGACCCGCACCGACTCCGACTCGCCCACCGTTCTACGCCCGAGGTGACTGCACGTGGCACTGCCCCCGCTGACCCCTGAGCAGAGGACAGCAGCACTCGAGAAGGCTGCTGTCGCACGGCGGGAGAGGGCCGCGGTCAAGAACCGCCTGAAGCACTCGGGTGCCTCCCTCATCGAGGTGCTCAAGGAGGGCAGCCGAGAGGGCGGCAACGACATCGTCGGGAAGATGAAGGTGCACTCGGTCCTCGAGTCCCTCCCCGGTGTCGGCAAGGTGCGGGCGCGCAAGATCATGGAGGAGATCGGGATCTCCGAGAGCCGTCGGGTCCGCGGCCTGGGCGCGCAGCAGATGGCCGCTCTCGAGCGGGAGTTCGGCGGCACCGCCTGATCGGCGACGGGGCGCGGCTGCTGGTCCTGTCCGGACCCTCCGGTGTCGGCAAGAGCACCGTCGTGCGGGTGCTGCGTGACCACCACCCCGAGCTGTGGGTGTCGGTGTCCGCGACGACACGGTTTCCCCGTCCCGCGGAGATCGACGGGGTGCACTACCACTTCGTCAGCCGCGAGCGGTTCCAGCAGCTCGTGGCCGAGGACGGTTTCCTCGAGTGGGCCGAGTTCGCCGGGAACCTCTACGGCACCCCTCGCAAGCCGGTGCTCGACCACCTCGCCGCCGGCCGGCCGGTCCTGCTCGAGATCGACCTGCAGGGCGCGCGGCAGGTCCGCGCGGCGATGCCCGAGGCGCAGCTGGTCTTCCTGACCCCACCCAGCTGGGACGAGCTGGTCCGCCGCCTCACCCACCGCGGCACCGAGTCGCCGGAGGTCGTCGAGCGCCGGCTCGCGGTGGCCCGCGAGGAGCTGGCGGCCGAGAAGGAGTTCGACGTCACGCTGGTGAACACGAGCGTCCAGGATGTGGTCGACAGCCTGCTAGCCTTGACCCGTACGTCCTGATCGACCTGCCGCCAGTTCTCAACCGGAAGGCCACCCGTGTCCGGCACAGTTGCCGCGCCTGAGGGCATCACCAACCCACCGATCGACGAGCTGCTCGCAGCCACCGACTCGAAGTACAGCCTGGTCATCTACGCCGCGAAGCGGGCCCGGCAGATCAACGCCTACTACTCCCAGCTCGGCGAAGGCCTCCTGGAGTACGTCGGGCCGCTGGTCGAGACCCACGTGCACGAGAAGCCGCTGTCCATCGCGATGCGTGAGATCAACTCCGGCATGCTCACCGTGGAGAAGGTCGACACCGACACGGTCGTCTGACCGGAGTCGCCACCATGTCTGCCCCCGGCGCCCGTGTCGTGCTCGGTGTCGGCGGCGGCATCGCCGCCTACAAGGTGGCCGCGGTCCTGCGCCTGCTCACCGAGGCGGGCCACGACGTCCGCGTGGTCCCGACCCGGTCCGCGCTGGAGTTCGTGGGCGCCGCCACCTGGGCCGCCCTGTCCGGCCACCCGGTGACGGCGGAGGTCTGGGACGACGTCGCCGAGGTGCCCCACGTGCGGATCGGGCAGGACGCCGACCTGGTTTTGGTCGCCCCGGCCACCGCCGACCTGCTCGCCCGGGCCGCCCACGGCCTGGCCGACGACCTGCTGACCAACACCCTGCTCACCGCGCGCTGCCCGGTCCTGATGGCTCCGGCGATGCACACCGAGATGTGGCTGCACCCGGCCACCCAGGCCAACGTCGAGACCCTGCGCGGACGCGGCGTCGTGGTCCTGGACCCCGCGTCGGGCCGACTCACCGGGACCGACACCGGCCCCGGGCGGCTGCCGGAGCCGGACGAGATCTTCGCCGCCGCGCTGCGCGTGCTCGCCGGCGCGGCGCGCGGCAGGGACCTCGCCGGCCGCAAGGTGGTCGTCAGTGCCGGCGGTACCCGCGAGCACCTCGACCCCGTCCGCTTCCTCGGCAACCGGTCCTCCGGCCGGCAGGGCTACGCGCTGGCCGCCACGGCCCGGGCCCGCGGCGCGGAGGTGACCCTGGTGTCGGCCAACTCCGCCCTGCCGCACCCGGCCGGGGTCACCCTCGTCCCCGTGGTGTCGGCCGACGACCTGCGGGAGGCTGTGCTCAAGGCCGCCGCCGACGCGGACGCGGTCGTGATGGCCGCGGCCGTCGCGGACTTCCGGCCGCGCGAGACGTCGAGCAAGAAGATCAAGAAGGGACCGGGGGAGCCGACCGGTATCGCTCTCGAGCGCACGAGCGACGTGCTGGCGGAGCTGGCGGCCGGACCGAGGCCCCGCGATGGCCAGGTGGTGGTCGGCTTCGCCGCCGAGACAGGCGACGCCGAGGGCGACGTGCTGGCGCACGGCCGGGCCAAGCTGGCCCGCAAGGGGTGCGACCTGCTGGTGGTGAACGAGGTCGGCTCGGCCGGTCACCCGACCGGGTTCGAGGGCACCCAGAACGCCGCGGTGGTCCTCGGCGCCGACGGCAGCGAGACCCCGGTGCCCTTCGGCAGCAAGGAGGCCCTCGCGGACGTCGTGTGGGACCTCGTGGCCGAGCGCCTTCCCGGCGTACGCCAGCACGGCGGCGACTCCCGCTAGACTCGTGCGGCCCCCGGGTTCCGCACCCGGTCCGCGTCCACCCGCTGTCGCACCTCGTAGGAGCACCGTGTCCCGCCGCTTGTTCACGTCCGAGTCCGTCACCGAGGGTCACCCCGACAAGATCGCGGACCAGATCAGCGACTCGATCCTCGACGCCCTGCTGGCCGACGACTCACGCAGCCGGGTCGCCGTCGAGACGCTCATCACGACCGGCCAGGTACTCATCGCCGGGGAGGTCACGACGTCTGGCTACGCCGACGTCCCAGGCATCGTGCGCGAGCGGATCCTCGACATCGGCTACGACTCGTCGGCGAAGGGGTTCGACG
>DASVED010000081.1:0-2109 GCA_036380775.1 Actinomycetes bacterium | reverse complement strand
CGCTCCATCCGGGACAGGCCGGTGCGCACCTGGTTCTGGATGAGCTCCCCGACCGTGCGCAGGCGACGGTTGCCGAAGTGGTCGATGTCGTCGACCTCGACCCGAACCGTGCGGCCGTCCTTGGCCATCGCCGGCATCTCGGTCTCGCCGGCGTGCAGCTTCACGAGGAACCGGATGGTCTCGACGATGTCGTCGATCGTCAGCACGCTGGAGCCGACCGGCAGGTCCAGGCCGAGCTTCTTGTTGACCTTGTAGCGGCCGACCTTGGCCAGGTCGTAGCGCTTGGGGTTGAAGTAGAGGTTGTCGAGCAGCGTCTGGGCGGCCTCACGCGTCGGCGGCTCGCCCGGGCGCAGCTTGCGGTAGATGTCGAGCAGGGCGTCGTCCTGCCCGGTGGTGTGGTCCTTCTCCAGGGTGGCGCGGATCGACTCGTAGTCGCCGAACTCCTCCAGGATCTTGGCGTCGTCCCAGCCGAGGGCCTTGAGGAGCACGGTCACCGACTGCTTGCGCTTGCGGTCGACGCGGACGCCGACCTGGTCGCGCTTGTCGATCTCGAACTCGAGCCAGGCGCCGCGGGACGGGATGATCTTGGATCCGAAGACGTCCTTGTCGGAGGTCTTGTCGACCGACTTGTCGAAGTAGACGCCCGGCGACCGCACGAGCTGCGACACGACGACGCGCTCGGTCCCGTTGATGATGAAGGTGCCCTTGTCGGTCATGAGCGGGAAGTCGCCCATGAACACGGTCTGGCTCTTGATCTCGCCGGTGGTGTTGTTCATGAACTCGGCGGTGACGAACAGGGGCGCCGAGTAGGTGATGTCGCGCTCTTTGCAGTCCTCGATGGAGTACTTCGGCGGCTCGAACCGGTGGTCCCTGAACGACAGGGACATCGTGCCCTGGAAGTCCTCGATCGGGCTGATCTCCTCGAAGATCTCCTCGAGCCCCGACGTGGCGGCGACGTCGTCGCGACCACTGGCCCGGGCCTGCTCGACGCGCGACGTCCACTTCTCGTTGCCGAGGAGGGTGTCGAAGCTGACGGTCTGCAGCGCGAGGAGGTCGGGGACCTCGAGGGGCTCGCGGATCTTCGCGAAGGAGATACGACGCGGAGCTGTGCTGTTCTGGCTGGCTGTGCTGTCCGTGCTGTCTGATCTGTTGGTGGGCTTGCTGGCGGTGCGCGGGGCGGCCAAGAGGGGTCCTTCCGAGGGCTGCCGGACTCTCTGCGTGCGCGCATGCCGGACGACCCGAGGCAAGGAGCCCAGGGTTGAGTCAGGTGGCAGCGCAAAGCGACAGCATACCCTCCGGGCACGCCGACCTCAAGTGGCCCCCGTGGGGGCCGCTCTCACGCCATAACCAGCACGTTGTCACGGCGCGAGCAGGATGGACCCGGATCGGCCTGCCGTCAAGGCTTTCGGCCCCGCCGCGCCGGACCGGTCGGCCGGCCGGCCGGCGTCACAGGGCGTCCACCCCGCTCACCAGCCACTGCTGTCCCACCCGTGTCATGGTCATCCGGACCCGGTTCAGGTCCACCTTGGGCCCCTCCAGTCGGGTGGAGGTCGTGGTCTGGTCGACGAACATTAGGACGACGACCTGGTTCTCCGCGGCCCGGACGACCGACGAGGACGCCACCTCGGCGGTCACCACTGCCTTGACCTCCTCGGCGCTGGGTCGCACAACGCGCTCGGTGGTGGTCGCGTAGTCGTCCGCGAAGGCCCCGGTCAGGACCTCGCGGGCCGCGGCGAAGTCCCGGTCGAGGTGGCGGTGGTCGTAGGACAGGAGCGTGACGGCGTGCGCCTCCGCCGCGGACCGGGCCGCCCGGCGGGCCTGCTCGACGCCGTCCTCAGCCCGGGCGCGGACGGTCAGCAGCACCGCCGTCACGGCCAGGACCAGGACCACCGCGAGGCCGACGAGCACCAGGGCCCGGTCCCGGCCGCCGGGGGGTCGCGGGCGGCGGTCGCCGTGCCCGGCGGGTGGCTCGGTCGGCGGCGGGGGCGCCGGACGGTCCAGGACCGCCGTGTCCCGGGTTCCGGCGGGTTCCCCAGCCGGGTCTCCGGCACCGAGGCGGGCGCGTGACCGCTGGCCGGCGAGTGGGCGCTGTCGCGTCATCGGGGGCTC
>DASVED010000080.1:0-2018 GCA_036380775.1 Actinomycetes bacterium | reverse complement strand
GCGCCTGCGCGCCGCCGTCGCCCTCTCCCCGCCCACCGCGCCGGTGCTCGACACGCTGATGGAGGAGCACCGCTACCACCCGCGCAACGTGCTGTTCGTGAGCGACCAGCGGGAGCAGGCGTCGGCGAGGTCCCTCACGCGCGGCGCGATCGGCTCCCGCACGGCCGTCTCGGAGCTGAACGGGCACGGAGTCGCGCTGCTCGAGACCGAGGCGAACCGCCGCGTCGTGCTCGACTGGCTCGAGCGGCTCCTGAGGTGACGGGCGGCGTCGTCTCCGCTTCGACCGACCCGCGACGACCTGGCGGCCCGCCCCTGCGTCGGCGATGCTGTGACGCGTGGAGTACGTGTCCAGAGTGCCGCGACCGCCGCTGCACGAGCTGATCGACGATCTCTACTACCTGGAGGGCGCGCCGCCGTACCCCTGGCTGACGCTGCCACCGGCGCCGTCGGCTCTGCTGATCGTCAACCTCGGAGCGCCGTTTCGCACTCGCGCCCGCAGTGATCTCGAGCCGGCCGAGTACGCCGACGGGGTCGTCGTCAGCACGCTCACCCGCGCGTTGGAGTTCGGCTACCCGGCAGGGACGCGGTCGGTCGGCGTGCACTTCAAGCCGTGGGGGCTGGCGCCGTTCCTGGCTATGCCCGTGGTCGAGCTGCGCGACCGGCCGGTGACGGTGGAGGAGGTCTGGGGTCGCCCCGCCACCGAGGAGCTGCGAGATCGGCTGGCGACGGCCGCCGGGCCGCGCGAGATGCTGACGCTGCTCGAGGAGCAGCTGATGCGACGGGTCTGCGAGACCGCCGGCCTGGGGTTGGTCCGCCACACGAGCAGCGTCATCGCGGCGGCCACGGGAGCGGTGGCGATCGGCGACCTGAGCGTGGCGGCCGGTGTCAGCGGCACCCATCTGGCACAGCGGTTCAAGGAGGTCGTCGGCATCACGCCGAAGCGGCTGGCCCGCACGTATCGCTTCACCGCGACCGTGCTGTCGATCGATCCCGCCGGACCGGTCGACTGGCTGGAGCTCGCCGCTGGCGCCGGCTACTACGACCAGGCGCACTTCGTCAACGAGTTCCGGGCGTTCACGGGTCTGACGCCGACGCGGTACCTCGACCTCCGGCGGCGGTTCCTGCGCGAGCATCCGGGTCACGCGCTCGATGTCGGACCGTTGCCGGCCGCGTGATTTTCTCCAAGACTTGCGTCGTCGCAGACGCCAGCATGGGCACCTCCCGATCAGAGGAGCGCCCATGGGCAAGGTGGTTCTGTACAGCACGGTGTCGGTCGACGGGTTCATCGCGGACGACAACGACCAGCCCGGCCCGCTGTTCGACTGGCTGACCAGCGGTGACGTCCCGTTGGACGAGGCCGGGCAGCTGAAGGTGTCGCAGGCGTCCTACGAGCACACCCGTGCGTACTGGGACCAGATCGGAGTGACGGTCGTCGGCCGGCATGTCTTCGACCTGACGGACGGCTGGGGCGGCACGCCACCCAGCGGGATCGACCACGCCGTCGTCGTGTCGCACCGGCCGGCGCCCGAGGGCTGGCGGCCCGAGGCGCCGTTTCACTTCGCCGACGGCGTCCACGCGGCCATGACCACCGCACAGGAGCTCGCGGGCGACCGCACGGTCGAGGTCGCCGCGGGCGACGTCGGCGGTCAGATGCTGGCCGCCGGGCTCGTCGACGAGGTCGCCATGGACGTCGCGCCCGTCGTCCTCGGGACGGGCAAGCGCTTCTTCGGATCGGTCGCCGCACAGCACCTGCTCGAAGATCCCGACGTGGTGATCGCAAGCAACCGGGTGCTCCACCTGCGCTACCGGGTGCGCCGATGACAGACGAGCGCTGGGGCGGGGCTATCCCGCCCTGGGTGGAGCGCCCACGAGAGCTCGGCGATCGGCGACGACGCCGTCCGCTTCGGGCGACCGGGCAGCTTCGATGAGGTGCGGCTAGTTGCCGCAGGCGTCGACGGTCGGGCTCGCGGTTGACGGCGAGACGGTCCCGTATGCCCCTGACAGCGATGCTGGATCTC
>DASVED010000079.1:0-2806 GCA_036380775.1 Actinomycetes bacterium | reverse complement strand
GTCAGCAAGAAGAAGATGATGATCAGGAAGAGGGTGCGGGCACGCCTGCTGACCACATCCTGGGCGATGGTGCCGATGTTCTTGGCCTTGTGCCGCAGCGAGACGGCCAGCGACCCGAAGTCATGGACGCCCGCCGCGAAGATCGTGCCGAGGACGATCCAGGCAAGGGCTGGACCCCAGCCCCAGAACACGGCGATGGCCGGTCCCACGATCGGGGCAGCGCCCGCCACCGAGGTGAAGTGATGACCGAACACGACGTGCTTGTTGGTGGGGACGAAGTCGACCCCGTCCTTGAACTCGTGGGCCGGTGTCACGAACGCAGGATCGAGACCGTAGATGCGTTCGGCCAGGTAGGTCGAGTAGTAGCGATACCCGAGGAAGAACAACACTCCGACGACGACAGCAACAGCAACGGCTGGCACGACCAGCTCCTTCCGATGTCCCTGCGACGACGCTGCTTGTCGAACCGGGAACTGCCAGGGCCATCATGGCCCCGGACAGTGGACGACCTCAACCTCGGGGCCGTCACCTACGGTGACCCGATGAGCGCCGGTGAGAACCTCGATGCCACGGCAGCGGCGGTGACGGCGTCCTCTCTTGCCGAGCTGAGCTGGGTCGACGGCGGAGGCGGGCCTCGCGTGCTCGGGGTGGTGGTCCTCCTGCGACAGAATCGCCCCGCAGTGGCATTCACCTACGCCGACGAGGCACTGGCGCGGGCCGTGGCGGCGGCCGGGTCGGTGGCCCTGAGCCTGACCGAGCCGCGATCGACCGGTGCCGACTTTCGTCCGCTGCTGGCCAGAGGGAGACCGCTGCTGGTCGAGGACCCGGACGGCGACCTGTACGCCGCCGACCTGCTCCTCCAGGAGCTGCGCCGCTATCCGCCGTCCCGCGTGTACGTGGACTCGCCCCTGCTGCAGCGGGAGAACTGGTGGTACCTCCCGCGCCTCGTCGTCGAGCTCGACGTCCAGTCGGTCGAGCCCCTGCGCGCACGAGAGAGCGGCGACGACCTGCTGCTCGTCGTCGCCGGCGGCGACGGGCTCGACGTCCACGTGGCGAGAACGCCGGCCGCCGGACGCGGCCGGCTGGCGCTCGAGGTCGACGGCGCACCTCCGTCGGGACCGGCCGTGCTGTTCAGCCAGGACGCCTCCTTCCCCGACCTCGAGAACTGGTCCCAGTGGAGCTACCGCGGCGCCTGGGACGGCGCCGTCTTCACCGTCGAGGAGGCTCCGGCAGCGGTGGGCCTCGGCCCGCCCCTGGGGCTCCGGCAGCGGTGGCGACGTCATCGTGACCTCGAGCGGCGGTGTGTGGCCGCGCTGTCGAAACGGGGCGGGCGGTGACGGCGCACCAGGGATCGGGAGATGATCAGCCGTGAGCAGTCCCCGCAGGGAAGGCGCATCACCGATGTCGCTGCCGTTGCCGGCGGTCCCGACGGCGATCATCGTGGCTCCCATGGGGGGCGGGCCCACGACGCCGCGGTTGGTGGGCGCCGCGGGCGATGCGGGTGCCCTGGGATTCCTGGCGTCCGGCTACCGGTCGGCAGCCGAGCTCCTTAACCAGGTCGCCGAGGTCCGGAGGCTGTCGCGCGCGCCCTTCGGCGTGAACGTCTTCGCCCCCGTCAACGTCGACCCGGAGGAGCAGCGCAAGGTCGCGGGTTACGTCGACAGCCTGCGCCCGGTGGCGCGCGCGCTGGGCGTCGAGCCGGGGGATCCGGTCCACAGCGACGACGACTTCGACGCGAAGCTGCAGGTGGTGCTCGACGCGCGGCCCGACATCGTCTCGTTCACGTTCGGGATCCCCCCACCTCCGGTCGTGCGAGAGCTGCACCGTCGCCGGATCCCTGTCGCCATCACCGTCACCGACGCGGAACAGGCGGAGGTGGCCTCCGACAGTGGCGCCGACTGCCTGATCGTCCAGGGCTGGGAGGCCGGAGCGCATCGCGGGGGGCTGACGGATCCGGATGCGGAGGGTCTGGCGCTTCTTCCCCTGCTGCGCCTGGTGGCGCGCCGGAGCCGGGTCCCCGTCGTGGCCACGGGCGGGATCGCCGACGGAGCCGCGGTGGCGGCGGTACTGGCGGCTGGTGCCTCCGCTGCCATGCTCGGTACCGCGTTCATGCGTTGTCCCGAGGCCGGCACCGCCCCTGCCCACGCTGCGGCGTTGACCGATCGGCACCACACCGCGATCACCCGTGCCTTCACCGGCCGGAGCGCGCGCGGGCTGGCGAACCGGTTCCTCGAGGAGTTCTCCGCCACTGCTCCGGCCGCGTACCCCGAGGTCCACTACGCGACCGCACCCCTGCGCGCCGCTGCACGCCGGCGGGGCGACTCGGACAACCTCCACCTGTGGGCCGGCCAAGCGCACGAGCTGGCTGAGGCGCTGCCGGTCGGCGAGCTCGTGGCGAAGATGGCCCGGGAAGCGAAGGACGCTCTGTCCCGCGCGGCCGCCGCCCTCTGATCGGCCCACGGTCGGGGGGTCTTGCCTGGATACCCTGGCGGGGTAACCTTGCTTCAGGATACCCGACGGGGGTACGGCCCGCGTGCGCGGACAGACAGCTCGAGAGGTACGACATGGCAGAGGCGATGCGGGCGACTGAGCATCAGCACAGCTACATCCACAACAACACCAAAGCCGACTACCTGAAGCGCCTGCGTCGCATCGAGGGCCAGGCGCGCGGCCTGCAGCGCATGGTCGAGGAGGAGCAGTACTGCATCGACATCCTCACCCAGGTGTCGGCGATGACCAAGGCGCTGCAGTCGGTGGCGCTGGGGCTGCTCGACGAGCACATGACCCACTGCGTCGTCGACGCCGC
>DASVED010000078.1:0-6388 GCA_036380775.1 Actinomycetes bacterium | reverse complement strand
ACGCCCATCGTCTTCTGCGCGTCCTGCAGTCCGTGGCCAAGAGCCATCGCGGACGCCGAGACGGTCTGGGCGAGACGGAACCCCCGGTTGACCGGTCCCGGCCTGCGCTTCTTGAACGACCAGAGGATGATCACCATGAGCAGGAAGGCGCCCAGCCCACCCACGACCGGCGAGAGCAGCATGGGGTAGACGACCTTCTCCACCACGCTGTCCCACTGCACCGTGACGCCGCCGGCCAGGCCCCCGCCGACCAGGCCGCCGATCAGTGCGTGCGAGGACGACGAGGGCAACCCGACGTACCAGGTCATGAGGTTCCACGTGATTGCGCCGAGAAGCGCGGAGAGCACGACCACCAGCGCGTGTTCGCCCGTTGGCGGCTCCAGCACGCTGAAGACCGACTTCGCCACCTTGGTGCCCAGGAAGGCGCCGACGAAGTTCATCACCGCGGCCATCAGCAGGGCCACCCGCGGCGTGAGCGCCCGGGTCGACACCGAGGTCGCGATGGCGTTCGCCGCGTCGTGGAAGCCGTTGGTGTAGTCGAAGATCAACGCGATCGCAATGACCGCGATGATGGTGGCCAGCTCCACCGGTCAGGACTCCTTGACCGCGATCGTCTCCACCGTGTTGGCGACGTGCTCGAACGCGTCGGCGGCTCCCTCGAGCTGGTCGACGACCTCCTTCAGCTTCAGGACGGTCAGCGCGTCGTACTCGCCGCTGAACAACCGCGCCAGCAGCCGCCGGTAGACCTGGTCGGCCTGGTTCTCGAGCCGGTTCAGCTCGATCCAGAACTCGCTGAGGTCCTTCATCGAGCGCAGCCGCGGCATCGCGTCGGCGGTCAGCTCGGCGGCTCGCTCGAGGACGTCGACCTGGTCGGCGATCTCCGGCGGCAGATCCGAGATGTTGTAGAGCACCACCAGGTCGACGGCGGCCTCCATGAAGTCCATGACGTCGTCCAGCGAGGACGCGAGGCGGTAGATGTCCTCGCGGTCGAAGGGCGTGATGAACGTCTCGTTGAGCTCCCGCATGATCGCGTGGGTCGCCTCGTCGCCGGCGTGCTCGCAGGCGCGCATGCGCTCGGCGATCTGCTTGCGTTCGGCAGGGTCGGCGCCGAGCATCTCCTTCAGCAGGCCCGCGCCGACCATCAGGTTCTGCCCTGAGGTGGCGAACATGCCGTAAAAGCTGTTCTGGCGTGGGGTGAGGCGGATGCGCACGGGCACTCCCGGATCAGGGCACGTCAATGGGGGGTGGAGGGTCCGGGGGTGGATGCTACGCAGGCTCGGGGCAATCCCCGCAATCCGGGGGCCGTACGGTGGTCAGGAGCCGGGTCAGGCCGACCGGGACGCGCCTCCGCGGCGAAGGCCGAGGACATGGTCGATCTCGGCCTGGCTGAGCGGCTCCTCCGATGACGACGCGGCGATGACGAGCTCCCCGTAGAGCTCGATCTCGTCGAGGACCAACGGGTCCTCCAACCGTGGGTCGGCCTCGTGGGCCACCGGCTCTGCCTCCTCCGTCATGGCACGGAACCCCGTCGGGCACCGGTGCACTTCCAGGACCCCCAGCCTAGGTATGACCGGGTTTGGCACGCCATGACCCGCCTGGGCCATTCCCCAGGTGGCCCGCAGGGGTCACGCACCGCAGCAGCACCCTCACTGCTGAGGGGGTCACCTGGGTGACATGTCCCCCGAAGGGCAACATCCGGGCAAAGTCGCTTGCGCGGACCGGCTCACGTCCCGGCTCACGCCGTCGCCAGAGCGTCCAGGGCATCGGAGAACACCTCGGTGTGCCGGTCGACGTCCGCCTCGGTCGTCGCCGGGGACATCAGCGCCATGTTGTGGAACGGCGTGAGCAGGATGCCGCGGTTGAGCGCGAACAGGTGCAGGAACTGCTCGAGCGCGAAGTCGCCGGCCGCATGGGCCTCGGCGCCGGTGCGCGGCGCGGTCGGCGTGAAGGTGTACTCCGCGCGGGCCCCGAGCCGGTTGCAGTGCCAGCCCAGGCCGTGCCGGGCGATGCCGGCGTCGACTCCGTCGGCCCAGCGGTTCCCCAGCGGCAGCATCCGCGCGTACGCCTCCTCGGTGAGCACCTCAGCCAGCGTGACTCGCATCGCCGCCAGCGACAGCGCGTTGCCGGCCAGCGTCCCCCCGATCCCCCCGACGTCGATGTCCTCGAGCTCGACGGAGGCGGCGATCCGGTCGGCGACCTCCGCGGACATGCCGAACGCGCCGGCCGGGATGCCGCCGGCGATCGCCTTGCCCATCGTCATCAGGTCCGGCTCGAGGTCGTGCGCTCGGGTGTAGCCGCCGGCTCCGGCCGACAGCGTGTGGGTCTCGTCGATGATGAGCAGCACGTCGTGGCGACGGGTGAGCTCGCGCAGTGCCGCGTGGTAGCCGTCGTCGGGCAGCACGATGCCGACGTTGGTCAGCGCCGGCTCGCACAGCACCGCCGCGACGTCACCGGACGCCAGCGCGACCTCGAGGCCGGCCACGTCGTTGAACTCGACCACCGTCGTCGTCTCGGCCGGGTCGACGGGAGGGCCGATGTTGCCGCGCCGCGCCACCGTACGGCCGGAGCCGTCCAGCGTCGCGAAGGTCTCGTCGACACTGCCGTGGTAGCAGTAGTCGTGCACGACGATCTTGCGTCGGCCGGTGAGGTGCCGGGCATAGCGGATCGCGTGCCGGTTGGCGTCGGTGGCCGAGAGGGTGAACTGCCACAGCGGCAGCCCGAACCGCCGGCCGAGCTCCTCGGCGACCACCACCGCATCCTCGGTCGGGAGCATCGCGGTGATGCCGTGCCCGACCTGGTCGCGCACCGTCTCGACGGTCGGCTGCGGCGAGTGACCTGTCATCGCGCCGGTGTCGCCGAGGCAGAGGTCGACGTAGTCGTGGCCGTCGACATCGCGGAAGTGGGCACCCGTCGCCTCGGACACGAAGACCGGGAACGGTCCGGGCCACTTGACCATCCAGCTCATCGGGACGCCACCCGGCATGACCTGGCGGGCTCGCTCGAACAGCTCACGGCTGCGGGGGTGCTCGGCGACGAATCGGTCGCGCTCGGCGGCGGTCAGCGCCTCGACGTGCCGGGGGTCGGTCATGGCCGCACGCTAGCCGCCGGTCGAGGGACATGAAGGATGGGGGCCGACGTCCCCTGCCGTGTGTCGGCCCCCATCTGGGGACTGGCCTTCCCAGCCAACTCGGAAGCAATCCTCGCGACCTGCGCCGGATCTGGGGCCGGGATCCGGGGCCCGGCTAGGCTCCTCCGGTGCATCCGACGGACCACTGGGCGCGAGTGCGCCGGATCCTGCTCGTCGGGTTCCTGACCGTGGTGATGACCTTGGCCGGGCTGCTCATCCTGGCCGCCGTCACGTCCTCCACCGGGTGGGTCGGCTTCCTGCTCGGGCTCTGCCTGGCGCTGCTCCCGCTGCCCGTGGTGCTCGGCGCCTTCCGCTGGCTGGACCGCTTCGAGCCGGAGCCGCGCGGCCTGCTGCTGTTCGCCTTCTTCTGGGGCGCGACCGTGGCCGCGCTGGCGTCCGCCGTCCTCAACACCGCCAGCTCCATCGCCATCGCCCGGACCGGTGGCGAGTCCGAGGGGATGGCCGCGACCGCCGTGCTGGTCGCCCCGTGGGTCGAGGAGGCCGCGAAGGGCGCGGCGGTGCTGCTCGTCCTGCTCTTCCGCCGGCACGAGTTCGACGGGGTGGTCGACGGCATCGTGCTGGCCGGGCTGTCCGGGGTCGGCTTCGCCTTCACCGAGAACATCCTGTACTTCGGGCGCGCCTTCCTGGCCGGCGGCGAGGACCTCGGGGTGACCGGCGGCATCTTCGCCCTCGGGATCACCTTCGTGCTCCGCGGTGTGCTGTCGCCGTTCGCCCACCCCCTGTTCACGGCGATGTTCGGCATCGGGCTCGGGCTGGCGGCCCGCGGGGTCAACCCCCTCATCCGGTGGGTCGCGCCGGTCGCCGGCTACCTGCTGGCAGTGCTGCTGCACGCCACCTGGAACTGGGCGTCGCTGTCGGGGCTGTCCGGCTTCTTCACCGGCTACGTCCTGATCATGGTGCCGACGTTCGCGGCGACCATCGCCGTCGCGGCCTGGTCACGGCGCCGCGAGGGGGCCACCGTGGCGGCCCGCCTCCCGACGTACGTCCAGGCGGGGTGGTTGGCCCCCGAGGACGTGCCGATGCTCGCGTCCCTCCCCCGCCGCCGGCAGGCGCTGCGCTGGATGGAGCGGCGCCACGGCGACGCCGGCTCGCGGGCACTGCGCCAGTTCCAGCACGCTGCCACCGAGCTCGCGTTCCTCCGCGACCGGATCGAGCGCGGGCACTCGGTGGCGGACTTCCCCCGCCGGGAGCGCGAGCTGCTCGCCGAGGTCGCGCGTACGCGGGCGGCGACCCGTCCGGGCTGACGGGTCAGCGCGTCAGCCGTCCTGGCCCACCAGTCCGGTCAGCCAGCACTCGTCGTCCTCGAGGTCGGCGTGCAGGTCGATCAGGTCGTCGGGGGTGAAGGCCGGGCCGGCGGGCCGGGCCTCGGGGTGCTCCACGACCGGCGCGGAGAGGCTCAGGAAGGTCACGCCACCGGACACCAGGGCAGCGACCCCGGTCGCGCCGACCGGGACGGCGACCGTCGCGTGGCAGAACAGGCAGGTGAACAGCGCCTCGCCGGAGGTCGACCGGTCGGCGTCGACGCGCACGAGCAGCCGCCGGGCAGTCATCGTGACCTCGGCCTGGCAGGCAGGACAGATCATCGTGAAGTGCGACGGAGCAGACATGGCGACCTCCTCGGTGGTGGCCTCACCCTGCTCGCGCCCGCTGGCAGTTCACTTGCGGCCCACTTGAGGCGGCTCAGACCAGCCCCATGCCGAGCCGCGCCAGCGGCTCCACCAGCTCCCGCTCCTCGTACGACAGGTGGGAGAGCAGGGTGTCGGTGAGCAGGTCGACCGCTGCCCGCACCTCCGCTACCTCCTCGGGGGCGGCGACCAGGCCGACCAGGGATGCGTCGACCCGCTCGAGGACCCCCGCGATCGCGTGGTGCTCCTCCTCCAGCCGGTCGATGACCGGGGCCAGCGTCGGGTCGGCCGCACGTATGCCGGGGAACATCCGCTGGTCCTCGATGGTGTGGTGGACCGTGACGATGCGGCAGTACGTCTCGCAGTAGGTGCCGAGGGTCCAGCTGTTCTGGCGCATCGTCATCGTGCTGATCAGCGACCGCGCCTCCCCGATCTCCCGGTTGCCCTCTGCGACCTGCTCGACGAGGTCGCGCAGCGTCGCCAGCTCGGCCCGCAGGTGGTCGTGGACCTGGACGAGTGCCTGCCCGTCCCGGCGACCCGCCTCGGTGTAGGCCGCGCCGGGCTCCTGGGCTGGGCCGGTAGGTCGCGTCGACTCGTCCCAGGCCTGCTCGGCACTCAGCCGGCGACCGTCGTCGGGCGTGGGGGTGACGCCGACATCGGTGGTGGCGACGGCCTCCCGGTCGGGTTGGGGCGGCGCGGGCGGCGGCTCCGGGGCGGCCTCCTGGCCTGCGTCCGCCGCGGACGAACCCCGCTCGTGCTCCACGGCGAGCACCACCCCGGGCGCGACCTCCTCGGCGAAGCGCTGCATCGCGCGCGCCGTACCCGCGTCGACACTGAGGACGAAGCCGCTGATGCCCTGCTCCAGCGCCAGCCCGGCAAGCTGCTCGACCCAGTCGTCCGGCGAGCCCTGGAGGAATCCCCCGCCGGCACCGAACGATCCGTTCAGGTTGTACAGGCGACGCACCGCGGCCGGGTCGCGACCGGCGCCGACCGCCGCCTCGTCGATGCGCTGGTTCATCTCGGCCAGCCGCTCCGGCCCGGCATAGCCCTGGCTCGGTAGCCAGCCGTCCGCGACCCGGCCGGTCAGGGCGAGCATCCGCGGACCGTACGCGCCGAGCCAGATGCCGATCGGGTGCACGGGGAACGGCCCGGGCTTGGCGCCGGCCAGCCGGTAGTGCTGGCCCTCGATGCGCGGGGTGCGCCGGTCAGCTGTCTGCGTCCACAGCGCCCGGATGACCGCGACGGCCTCCTCGAGCGCCGTGACCGCCTCGCCGGGGCTGCGCCGCGGACCGCCCAGGGCCTCGATGCCGGCCCAGAAGCTCCCGGCTCCCAGCCCCAGCTCGACCCGGCCCTCGCTGAGGATGTCGAGGCTGGCGGCGGCCTTGGCCAGCATCGCGGGCGGGCGCAGCGGCAGGTTGGTGACGTTCGTGGTGACGCGGAGCGTGGACGTGCGGGCCAGCACGGTCGCGACCACGGCCCAGGCGTCGAGGAACCGCGACTGGTAGGGATGGTCCTGGAACGTCGCGAGCTCCAGCCCGGCCGCCTCGGTGAGGAGCGCGAGCTCCACGACCCGGTCCGGCTCGGCGGCGTCGGGTGTGATGAAGGTGCCGAACTG
>DASVED010000077.1:0-25777 GCA_036380775.1 Actinomycetes bacterium | reverse complement strand
CACTGACTGCGGAGAAATACCTCTCAATCACGCCGCGCATGGCCTCAGCGTCGAGTCGACGTCCGAGACGGGTCGACCCCGTCAGGTCGCAGAACAGGGCGGTGACCGTCTTGCGCACCTCGCCGACGGGCTCCGACGAGGCCGTGGGCGCACCGCACGAGGGACAGAACCGGGCGCCTCGCGGAAGCCCGCCCCCGCACTGCCGACACGTCACCACATCGGTGGTCACGCCGCCGACACTAGACGCGCGCGTGGGCAAGGCGCCTCGGCTTTGCCGACCGCGCTCCGCCGCTCAGCCGGCGCGGTGGCGCAGCAGGCCGTAGGTGACGGCGTCGAGCAAGGCCTCCCAGGAGGCCTCGATGATGTTCGGGTGGACGCCGACGGTCTCCCAAGACGTCTCGCCGTCGCTCGTCTCCACGAGGACGCGGGTGACGGCGTCGGTCCCGTGTGCGGCGTCGACGATGCGCACCCGGTAGTCGATCAGCTCGAGCTTCGCGAGCTCAGGGTAGGCCTTGCCGAGGGCGGTCCGCAGGGCGTGGTCGAGGGCGTTGACCGGACCGTTGCCCTCCCCCACCGCGACCAGTCGGTCGCCGCCGGCCCGGACCTTGACGGTCGCCTCAGCGGTCGCTGTTCCGTCGCCGTGCGCATCGACGATCACCCGCCACGACTCCACGTCGAAGAAGTCAGGAGCGGCACCCTCGACCTCGGTGCGCAGCAGCAGCTCGAACGACGCGTCGGCGGCCTCGAACGTGTAGCCCTGGCTCTCCATCTTCTTGACCTTGTCGGTGATGCGGGTGAGCAGCTCCGTGTTGCCTGCCAGGTCGTAGCCGAGCTCGCGGCCCTTGAGCTCGATCGATGCACGGCCGGCCATGTCGGAGACGAGCATCCGCATGTCGTTCCCCACCGACTCCGGATGCTCGTGCTGGTAGAGCATGGGGTCGATGCGCACGGCGCTCGCGTGCAGCCCCGCCTTGTGCGCGAACGCCGAGGCGCCGACGTACGGCTGACGCGAGTACGGCGGGACGTTGGCCAGCTCGGACACCGCGTGGGCGATCCGGGTCGCCTCGCGCAGGGCGCCCGACGGCAGGACCCGTCGCTCGCGCTTGAGCTCGAGGTTGGCCACCACCGTGAGGATGTCGGCGTTCCCGGTGCGCTCGCCGTAGCCGTTGAGCGTCCCCTGCACGTGGGTCGCCCCTGCGTCGACGGCGGCCAGCGAGTTGGCCACCGCGCACCCCGCGTCGTTGTGGCAGTGGATGCCCAGCCGGGCCGAGGTCGCCTCGCGCACGGCGTGCACGACGTCGGCGACCTCGTCTGGCAGCCGCCCTCCGTTGGTGTCGCACAGGACAGCCACATCTGCCCCGGCCTCCATCGCGACACGCAGCACCTCCAGCGCGTACGACGGGTTGCTCGCGTACCCGTCGAAGAAGTGCTCGGCGTCCAGGAAGACCCGCCTGCCCTCGTCCCTCAGGTGGCCGACGGTGTCGCGCACCATCGCGAGGTTCTCCTCGAGAGTGGTACGCAGGGCGAGCTCGACGTGGCGGTCGTGGCTCTTGGCCACCAACGTCACGACGGGCGCCGCGGAGTCACGCAGGGCGGCCACCAGGGGGTCGTCGGCGGCCTTCGCACCGGGTCGGCGGGTCGCGCCGAACGCGGCGAGCTGCGCGTGCCTCAGGTCGAGCTCGGTCCGAGCCCGCCGGAAGAACTCCGTGTCCTTGGGGTTGCTGCCCGGCCAGCCGCCCTCGATGAACCCCACACCCAGCTCGTCGAGGTGGGCTGCCACTGCCAGCTTGTCGGCGACGGAGAACGCGAGGCCCTCCTGCTGGGCGCCGTCGCGCAGGGTCGTGTCGTAGACATGAAAGGCATCCGAGCGGCCCACCTCGTCGATGGCGTCGTGCTGGCCAGTCATGGCTGTCCCCTCAAACAAAAAGACCCCCCGCGGTCGCGGGAGGTCTGCGCGTCGGCCGGCTCTTGTCGGCGCCGGCGGGCGCGCTCAGGTCGTAATGCAGGCGTTCATTGCTCCCGAGGGTGCCACCGCGCGCCCACGGAACGGAACCACCGTCCCACCATCCGGACCGGACGCCGGCTTCCCGGGGTCGGATGGCGGACGTCCTGGGTCAGGCGGGGCCGTCGGTGTAGACGGGCAGCGACCGGACGGCGTCCGGCGGGAGGGTCAGGCCGTCCTCGGTGCCGGGGTTCACCGCGAGCCAGAGGTCGTCGGACGGCCAGTTCGCCGCCAGTTCGGAGGCGGAGACGGACACGGCGTCGTCGATGTCCGGTGCGGCGGCGGCCATGGTCGCCTCCGAGGTGAAGACCGGCACGTAGGACGTGCCGTCCTGCTCGATCACCGGCAGCGAGATCGAGCCGTCGGGAGCGGCTCCGTCCTGGCCGGCTGCCTGGGGCACCACGACGTCACTGGTGGCGACCGCACGCATCACGGCATCGGTGTCACCCGCGGCCATCCCGGCGGCGATCGCCGACTCGGTCTGCTGGGCGGGCTGGCTGCCGTTGGGGCTCGGCACGGTCATCGGGATTCTCCTCGGGGGGAGGGTGATGGGACCCCTCCACCCTGACGGTTCGCGCGAGGATCGGGCAAATCCCCACGTCACAGGTGGTCAGGAGCCCCTCAGACCACCCGCTGCATCCAGCCGTGCGGGTCGGGAGCCGTCCCCTGCTGGATCCCGAGCAGGGACTCACGGACCTTCATGGTGACCGCCCCGGGCTGCCCGTCGGCCACCTCGAAGCTGCCCCCTGCGTGCTTGACCTGGCCGACGGGCGTGACGACGGCCGCCGTGCCGCAGGCGAACACCTCGGTGACGGTCCCGTCGGCAGCACCGCGCTCCCACTCCTCGGTCGAGATCCGCCGCTCCTCGACCTCGAGGCCGAGGTCCTTGCCCAGGGTCAGGATCGAGTCCCGGGTCACGCCGGGGAGCAGTGTCCCGGTCAGGGCCGGGGTGACGAGACGGCCGTCGGCGAACACGAAGTACATGTTCATCCCGCCCATCTCCTCGACGAAGCGGTGCTCGATCGCGTCGAGCCACACGACCTGGTCGCAGCCCTGCTCCGCAGCCTGCGCCTGCGCGACGAGCGAGGCGGCGTAGTTGCCGGCGCACTTCGCCTCGCCGGTCCCGCCGGGCGCGGCACGCACGTACTCCGTCGAGAGCCACACCGACACCGGCCGCACCCCACCCGGGAAGTAGGTGCCGGCGGGGGAGGCGAAGAGCAGGTAGCGGTAGGTGAGCGAGGGCCGCACGCCGAGGAACGGGTCGGTGGCGAACATCAGCGGTCGCAGGTAGAGGGACTCGCCGGACCGCTCCGGCACCCAGGCGCGGTCGGCTCGGACCAGGGCGCGGACGGACTCGAGGAACAGCTCGTCCGGCAGCTCGGCCATGGCCAGCCGCCGCGCCGAGCGGCGGAAGCGGGCCGCGTTCTGCTCCGGCCGGAACAGCGCGACCGACCCGTCGGGCTGGTGGTAGGCCTTGAGCCCTTCGAAGATCGCTTGGCCGTAGTGCAGCACCGAGGTCGCCGGGTCGAGGACGAGTGGCTGGTACGCCGTGAGGCGTGCGCCGTGCCACCCCTGCTCGCTGGACCAGTCGGCGCTCACCATGTGGTCGGTGAACACCTGGCCGAAGCCGGGGTCCTGGAGCAGGCCGGCCCGCTCCTCGGGACTGCGCGGCGAGCTCGAGGGGGCAAGCTCGATCGTCAGATCACTCGGCATGGGCAGACGGTAGCCGACCTCAGCGCAGGTACTCCAGGACGGCCTGCCCGACCTCGCGGGTTCCCCTGGGCGCCGGTCCGCGCGCCGCCAGGTCCCGCGCCACGGCCTGCTCTACGCGCGACGCCGCGTCGGGCAGCCCGATGTGCTCCAGCAGCATTGCCACGGACAGCACGGTTGCTGTGGGGTCCGCGATCCCTTGCCCGGCGATGTCCGGCGCGCTGCCGTGGACCGGCTCGAACATGGACGGGTTGGTCCGGCTCACGTCGAGGTTCCCGCTCGCGGCGAGCCCGATGCCACCGGCCACCGCGGCCGCCAGGTCGGTGACGATGTCACCGAAGAGGTTGTCCGTGACCACCACGTCGAAGCGACCGGGGTCGGTGACCAGGAAGATCGAGGCAGCGTCGACGTGCAGGTAGTCGGTGGTGACGGCCGGGAAGTCGGCGCCGACCGCAGCGACCGTCCGGGCCCACAGGTCACCGGCGTGGACCAGCACGTTGGTCTTGTGCACCAGGGTGAGGTGGCGCCGGGATCGGTTCATCGCCCGGGCGAAGGCGTCCCGGACCACACGCTCGACGCCGTACGAGGTGTTGACGCTGACCTCGGTCGCGATCTCGTGCGGCGTGCCGCGCCGGACCACTCCCCCGTTGCCGACGTACGGGCCTTCGGTGCCCTCCCGGACCACCACGAAGTCGATGTCCTGCGGGCCTCGGCCGGCCAGCGGCGACGTCACCCCCGGGTAGAGCTTCGCGGGGCGGAGGTTCACGTGGTGGTCGAGCTCGAACCTCAGCCGCAGGAGCAGGCCGCGCTCGAGGACGCCGCTGGGCACCGACGGGTCGCCCACGGCGCCGAGCAGGATCGCGTCCTGGCCGCGCAGCTCGTCGAGCACGGAGTCCGGCAGCGTCTCTCCGGTCTCGTGCCACCGCCGGGCACCGAGGTCGTACTCCGTGGCCGCCAGCTTCACGTCGTCGCCGAGAACGGCCTCGAGCACTCGCAAGGCCTCCGACACGACCTCCGGGCCGATGCCGTCGCCGGGCACCACGGCGAGCCGGAGGGTCGACGGGCCGGTCTGCACGCTCAGTGGCCGGTCTCGCCGCCGTTGTCGCGCCGGTCCATGGCTTCCTGCACGGCCTGCTGGACCGCCTGCACGGCGTCGGCGCGGTCGCGCCGCTCGCTCGGGCTGCTGGGGTGGTGGTGCTTCATGACGGATCCTCCGCGATCGCGTTCCGAGGCGGGCCAGCGCCGGACTCCGCGGCGGGGAGCCGGCCCTTGCTAGCAGGCCCCGCCGCGGCAGCGAAGTACGAGAAGGTGCCGCATGATCTTCCGACCGTACGTCGGAGCACTGGGCGTGTCTCGCCGTTCGGCACCAGGTTCCGGATGGTGGGACGACGTCGCGACGCCGGCTACTCCGTCAGGTCGGCCTGGCGGGCGGTCGCGGCGCCGATCTCGGCGACGATCTCGTCCAGCACCGGCCCGGGGATGGCCCCGTCGACCGTCATGGCCACGAGGGCGTGACCCCCCTTGCGGTCGCGGCTGACCTGCATCCCCGCGATGTTCACGCCGGCCTCGCCGAGGATGCGTCCCACGGCGCCGACGATCCCTGGCCGGTCGTCGTAGCGGAACACGGCCATGTGGTCGGAGAGGGTGACCTCGATGTCGAAGCCGTCGATCTCGACGAGCTTCTCCACCTGACGCTGCCCGGTCAGTGTGCCGGACACCGACACCTGGGTGCCGTCGGCGAGGGTGCCCCGCAGGGTGAGGAGGTTGCGGTAGTCGGGCGAGTCGGCGTCCGTGCTGAGCCGCACGCCGACGCCGCGTTCGGACGCCAGCAGCGGCGCGTTGACGTAGGACACCGGGTCCTCGACGACGTCGGTGAACAGCCCCTTGAGGGCGGCGAGCTCCAGCACCCGGACGTCGTGGGCGGTGATCTCGCCGCGCACCTCCACGTCGAGCTGGGACGGCACGGTCCCGGCGAGCGCGGTGAAGAACCGCCCCAGCTTCTCGGCGAGCGGGATGCCGGGCCGGACCTCCTCGGCGATGACGCCGCCCTGGACGTTGACCGCGTCGGGGACCAGCTCACCGGCCAGCGCCAGGCGCACCGAGCGCGCGACGGCGACCCCGGCCTTCTCCTGCGCCTCGTCCGTGCTGGCCCCGAGGTGGGGTGTGGCGATGACCGACTCGAACTCGAAGAGCGGCGAGTCGATGCACGGCTCCTGGGCGTAGACGTCCAGCCCGGCGCCGGCGACCCGGCCCTCCTTGATGGCGGCGGCCAGTGCGTCCTCGTCGACGATGCCGCCCCGCGCGGCGTTGACGAGGATCAGGGACGGCTTGACGACGGACAGCTGCTCGTGGCCGATGATGCCGACCGTCTCGGCGGTCTTCGGCAGGTGGACCGAGATGACGTCGCTCGTGCGCAGCAGCTCGTCCAGCCCGACCAGGCGGACGCCCATCTGGGCGGCCCGCCCGGCGGCGACGAACGGGTCATAGGCGATGACGTGCATCCCGAACGCGGAGAGCCGCTGGGCGACCAGGGCGCCGATCCGTCCCAGGCCCACGATGCCGGCCGTCTTCTCGTAGAGCTCGACGCCGGAGTACTTGCTGCGCTTCCACTCCCCCTGCTTGAGAGCCGCGTTGGCCGGCGCGATGTGCCGGGCGGCC
Organism: Actinomycetes bacterium; assembly: GCA_036380775.1. Classification (GTDB taxonomy): domain Bacteria; phylum Actinomycetota; class Actinomycetes; order JACCUZ01; family JACCUZ01; genus DASVED01. The sequence continues at coordinate 19,407 of DASVED010000077.1, read as the reverse complement.
GCGAGCAGCAGGCCGACGGCGAGCTCGGCTGCGCTGACGATGTTGGACTGCGGGGCGTTGACGACCATGACGCCGGCCTGCGTCGCCGCCTTGACATCGACGTTGTCCAGGCCGACGCCGGCCCGCGCGACGACCTTGAGCCGCCGGGCGGCGTTGAGCACCTCGGCGTCCACAGCCGTCGCGCTGCGGATCAGCAGGGCGTCGACGTCGACCACCGCGCTGAGCAGGTCGGCGCGGTCGGAGCCGTCGCAGTGCCGGACCTCGAAGTCGGGCCCGAGCGCATCGATGGTCGCGGGTGAGAGCTCTTCGGCGATGAGCACGACGGGCTGAGTCACCCGCTCATGCTAGCCAGTCCTTGTGAACGGGTTCACGAGCGTTCCACGGGCTGGGCGTCAGTCGTCCTCGCCGATCCAGCTCATCATCGGCCGCAGCGTGCGACCGGTCTGCTCCACCGGATGCTCGGTGTTCTCCTGGAAGTAGCGCTTGTAGTTGGTCAGCCCGCTGTCGTACTCCTGCATCCACTCGCGAGCGAAGGACCCGTCGGTGATCTCACCGAGGATCTTCTTCATCTCGGCCTTGGTCTCCTTGGTGACCAGGCGCGGTCCCCGGGTGTAGCCGCCGTACTCGGCGGTCTCGGACACCGACCAGTACATCTTGGAGATGCCGCCCTCGTACATCAGGTCGACGATGAGCTTGACCTCGTGGAGGCACTCGAAGTACGCCACCTCCGGCTGGTAGCCCGCCTCGATGAGGGTCTCGAAGCCGGCCTTGATCAGCTCGGAGAGCCCACCGCAGAGGACGGCCTGCTCGCCGAACAGGTCGGTCTCCGTCTCCTCGGTGAAGGTGGTCTTGATCGCGCCGGCCCGCGTGCCGCCGATGGCCTTGGCATAGGACTTGACCAGGTCCCAGGCGCCGCCCGACGCGTCCTGCTCGACGGCGACCAGCACCGGCACGCCGCGGCCGTCGACGAACTGTCGGCGCACCAGGTGGCCGGGGCCCTTGGGGGCGACCATGCAGACGTCGACGTTGCCCGGCGGCTTGACCAGGTCGAACCGGATGTTGAGCCCGTGGCCGAAGAACAGGGCATCGCCGTCGACGAGGTTCGGCTCGATCGCCTCGGTGTAGAGGCTGCGCTGGATCGGGTCCGGTGCGAGGACCATCACCAGGTCGGCCTCCTCGCACGCCTCGTAGGGCGTCACGACGCGCAGGCCCTCGGCATCGGCCCGCTCGCGGCTCTTGGACCCTTCGGGCAGCCCGACGCGGACGTCGACGCCGGAGTCTCGCAGCGACAGTGCGTGAGCGTGGCCCTGGCTGCCGTAGCCCAGCACGGCGACGTTGCGCCCCTGGATGACGGACAGGTCGGCGTCGTCGTCGTAGTACAGCTCGGCCACGGTCTTCTCCTCGGCTTCAGGTTGTGATGGACGCTGGGACTAGCGGGCGATAGGCGTCACGGCTGCGGGTCGGGACGACCGGTCGGTGATCGAGCGGGGGCCTCGCCCCATGGCGACCATGCCCGACTGCACGAGCTCGCGGATGCCGTACGGCTCGAGGACGCGCAGCAGGGCGTCCAGCTTGTCGGCGTTGCCGGTGGCCTCGATCGTGACGGCGTCCGGCGCCACGTCGACGACCTTCGCGCGGAAGAGCTGCACGGTCTCGAGCACGTGGGAGCGGGTCGCCCGGTCGGCGGCGACCTTCACCAGCAGCAGCTCCCGTTGCACGGCCACGACCGGGTCCAGCTCGACGATCTTGAGCACCTCGACCAGCTTGTTCAGCTGCTTGGTGACCTGCTCGAGCGGCAGCTCCTCGACGTTGACCACGATGGTCATCCGGGACACGTCGTCGTGCTCGGTCGGGCCGACGGCGAGCGAGTCGATGTTGAAGCCACGGCGGGAGAACAGCCCGGCGATGCGCGCGAGCACGCCCGGCTTGTTCTCGACCAGGACGGACAGGGTGTGCCTACTCATGAGCGAGTCTCCCCCGGCTCGGTGTCCCACTGCGGGGCCATGTCGCGAGCCACCTGGATCTCGTCGTTGCTCGTGCCGGCCGGGACCATCGGCCACACCATCGCGTCCTGGTGGACAGTGAAGTCGACGACGACGGGGCGGTCGTCGATGGCCATCGCGCGGTCGATCGTGGCGTCGACCTCCTCCGCCTTCTCGCAGCGCAGCCCGACGCAGCCGTAGGCCTCGGCCAGCTTGACGAAGTCCGGGATGTGCTCCACCTTCGAACCGGCCGCCGCGGCCGACCGGCCGGCACCGCCGAGGTCGGTGTTGGAGTAGCGCTCGTTGTAGAACAGCGTCTGCCACTGGCGGACCATGCCGAGACTTCCGTTGTTGATGATCGCCACCTTGATCGGGATGTCGTTGATGGCGCAGGTCGCGAGCTCCTGGTTGGTCATCTGGAAGCAGCCGTCGCCGTCGATCGCCCAGACGGTCGCGTCCGGCCGACCGACCTTGGCACCCATCGCGGCCGGCACGGCGTAGCCCATCGTGCCGAGCCCACCGGAGTTCAGCCAGGTGGCCGGGTTCTCGTAGGAGATGAACTGCGCGGCCCACATCTGGTGCTGGCCGACTCCGGCGACGTAGAGCGCCTCCGGCCCGGCGATCTGGCCGAGCCGCTCGATGACGTACTGCGGCGCGAGCGACCCGTCGGCCGGTCGCTCGTAGCCCAGCGGGTAGGTGGCACGCCACGTGTCGACCTGGGCCCACCAGCCCTCGTAGTCGCCATGGCGCCCGGCGGCGTGCTCCGCCTGCACCGCCGCAACCAGCTCGGTGATGACCTCCCGGGCGTCCCCGACGATGGGCACGTCCGCGGTGCGGTTCTTGGAGATCTCGGCCGGGTCGATGTCGGCGTGGATCACCTTCGCGTCCGGGGCGAAGCTCGACAGCTTGCCGGTCACGCGGTCGTCGAACCGGGCGCCCAGTGAGATGAGGAGGTCCGATTTCTGCAGCGCGGTCACGGCGGCGACGGTCCCGTGCATCCCCGGCATCCCGAGGTGCTGGCGGTGGCTGTCGGGGAACAGCCCGCGGGCCATCAGTGTGGTGACGACGGGGATGCCGGTCAGCTCGGCGAGGACCCGCAGCTCGGCCCACGCCCGCGCCTTGAGGACACCGCCCCCGACGTAGAGCACCGGCTGGCGGGACTGCGTGATCAGGCGCGCAGCCTCCCGGATCTGCTTGCCGTGGGGCCGGGTGACGGGGTGGTAGCCGGGCAGGTCGATCGAGGTCGGCCAGGCGAACGTGGTCAGGGCCTGCAGCGCGTCCTTTGCGACGTCGACCAGGACCGGACCGGGGCGGCCGGTCGACGCGATGTGGAATGCCTCGGCGATGGTGCGCGGGATCTCGGCCGGGTCGGTGACGAGGTAGTTGTGCTTCGTGATCGGCAGCGTGATGCCTCGGATGTCCGCCTCCTGGAAGGCGTCGGTGCCGATCGACGCACTGGGCACCTGACCGGTGATGGCCACGATCGGGACGCTGTCCATGTAGGCGTCGGCGATGGGCGTCACCAGGTTGGTCGCGCCCGGTCCGCTGGTGGCCATGCACACACCGACCCGGCCGGTGGCCTGGGCGTAGCCCTCGGCGGCGTGCCCGGCGCCCTGCTCGTGGCGGACCAGCACGTGCCGGATCGCCGTCGAGTCCATCAGCGGGTCGTAGAGCGGAAGGATCGCCCCGCCCGGGATGCCGAAGACCGTGTCAACCCCGGCAGCCTCCAGCGAGCGGACGAGACTCTGCGCTCCAGTGAGCTGCTCGGGCTGCGCTGGCATCGCGGGACCTCTCGGATTCGGTGGGAGCCAACAAAAAACCCCTCCGGTCCAGTCTGGACTCGTGAGGGGTTGCGCGCCTGGCTGAGGTCAGCCGGCGCGCAGGCGAAGTACGAGGGACGGCTGCTGGTGCATGGCGTCACGCTCGCCGGTGCCGCGTCCCGAGTCAACGGTTTCGAGACGGGCGTCCCAGAATCCGGACCGGTCTGGACGGACCGGGCCCTCGGCACATCACCCGACCGGCCCATGGGGACGGCCACGGACCCTTCCGAAGACTAAAGAGCAGGTAAAGGGGAGGTGGAGCCATGCCCGTCGAGGAGACGCCGGCCCGGTGGCAGCGTCGAGCTGTCTGGGCGAGGACGATCCGCGTGACTGTGTTCTGCGCGCCCGTGCTGGCCTCGTTCGGGGCCGCCTGGGCGGTCCGCGAGGCACTCCCGCCGGCTACCGACCTGACCGCACGCGGGCTCCAGCTCGCCGTGCTCGTCGCCGTGTCGACGCTCGTGCTGCTGCTCGTGGACCGGTTGGGCCGACGCGCCCTCCCCCTCGTCACCCTGCTCGACCTCAGCATGCTGTTCCCGGACCGCGCACCGTCACGGGTGAAAGTGGCTCGCGACGCGATCAAGAAGCGGCCCATCGAGGAGCAGCTGGCCCGCGTCCGCGACGCCGGCGCAGATCCCGGCGCGGTCGCCCGCGAGATCCTGACGCTGGTGGCGGCCTTGAGCCAGCACGACCGGCCGACCCGGGGGCACGCCGAGCGCGTCCGGATGTTCACCGACCTTCTCGCCGCGCAGATGAAGATCCCGCCACGGGACCGTGACCTGCTGCGATGGGTGGCGATCCTGCACGACATCGGAAAGCTCAAGGTGCCGGCGACCCTGCTGAACAAGCCGGGCAAGCCCACCGAGCACGAGTGGGAGCTGCTCAAGGCCCACCCCGGTCACGGCGCCGACATGGCCGAGGCGCTGCTCCCATGGCTTGGCGAGTGGGGCGACGTCATCGTCCAGCACCACGAGAGGTACGACGGGACGGGATACCCGACCGGCCTCTCCGGGGCCCAGATCAGCCTGGGCGCGCGCATCGTCTCCGTGGCCGACGCGTACGACGTCATGACTGCCGCCCGGGCCTACAAGCGGCCGGTCTCCCGCGCCGCCGCGCTGGCCGAGCTGGTGAAGTTCTCCGGCAGCCAGTTCGACCCGATGGTCGTGCGCGCGATGGTCGCCGTCGGTGCCCCGCGGCTGCGCCGCGCCCAGGGGCTGGTGGCCTGGCTGGCCGACCTGCCGCTGGTGGCGACCGGGTCGGTGCCCGCGGCGACCGTCGCCCGGGTGATCGGCGCCGGAGCGCTGGCCACCGGCGCGGTCACCGGCGGCGTGGTGCTCGAGGGCGCCCTCCCACAGCCACCGAGGGGCATCGTGGCGGAGCGGGCGGTGTCCGAGGGCGCCGCGGACCGGTCCCGGACGGGAGATCGCGACAGCGACGGTCCGGCGGTCGAGAGCGCTGCGGCTGACCGCGCCGCCACATCCCTCCGCCCCGAGAAGTCGCCGACGCCCCACGCGGCCGACGCCTCACCCACGGCAGCGGGAGATCCTGCGACGACGGGCACCGGCGACACCGACGCGGCCCGGGCGGCGAACGACGGGTCCGCGCCCGGGCCAGCCGGGTCGACCTCCACCGACGACCGCTCGGGCGACGTCGCGCCCTCGGATACCGCGACCAGCACCGCACCGACCCCTGCGCCGGCCACCACGGGCGGCACCGGGAAGTCGTCGGGTGGCGCGCTCACGGAGACCGTGGGAACGGTGACAGACACCGTCGACGGTGCGGTCGGCACGGTGACCGGCACGGTCGACGACGTGCTGACCGACCCCGTCGGCACGGTGGACGGCGTCGTCAGCGACCCGGCCGGGACGGTGACCGGCACGCTGGACAAGCTGCTCGGAGGGAGCAAGGCAACGCCCACGCCATCACCGAGCCCGACGAGCACCTCGGGCGGTGGCCTACTCGGCGGCCTGCTCGGCCGCTGACGACGTCAGGTCCGCCGTTCCCAGATCACGACGGTGTTGCCGGCCTGCTCGAAGACCTGGGCCAGCTTCCAGCCGTCGTTCCAGCGGTCGTTGAGCGAGTTCTTCAACCAGGACATCGACAGCTCGTCCCGGTTGACCTCGCAGTCGTAGTGGTCGTTGCCCACGTGGTCTCCTCCAGTCATTGACGGACGTACGGACGACTCACCCGCAGACGGCGCCCTGCGCGGCCGAGCCCACGAGCCGGACGTACTTCCCGAGGACACCACCGCGAGCGGGCTGGTCGAGCGGCTTCCAGTCGGCCCGGCGCGAGGCCAGCTCGTCGTCGGCGACCAGCAGGTCGAGCCGCTTGGCGGCGACGTCGAGCCGGACCCCGTCCCCGTCCCGGACGAGTGCGATCGGGCCGGCGTCGACGGCCTCGGGCGCGACGTGCCCGACACAGAGACCGGTGGTGCCACCGGAGAACCGCCCGTCGGTGAGCAGCAGGACGTCCTTGCCGAGCCCCGCGCCCTTGATGGCGCCGGTGATGGCCAGCATCTCGCGCATCCCGGGTCCGCCCTTGGGGCCCTCGTAGCGGATGACCACCACGTCGCCCGCGACGATCGTGCCGTCCTCCAGGGCGTCCATCGCCGCGCGCTCGCCGTCGAAGACCCGCGCGGTGCCCTCGAACACGTCGGCGTCGAAGCCGGCAGACTTCACGACCGCACCGTCCGGCGCCAACGAGCCGCGCAGGATGGTGATGCCGCCGCTGCGGTGGATCGGCTCGGCCATCGCCCGCACGACCTTGCCGTCGACGTCCGGCGGGTCGACGTCGGCGAGGTTCTCGGCCATCGTCCGGCCGGTCACGGTGAGGACGTCGCCGTGCAGCAGACCGGCGTCGAGGAGGGCCCGCATCACGACCGGCACGCCGCCCACCCGGTCGACGTCGGTCATGACGAACTGGCCGAAGGGCTTGACGTCGGCCAGGTGCGGGACCCGGGCGCCGATCCGGTCGAAGTCGTCGATGCCCAGCGGGACGTCGGCCTCGTGGGCGATGGCCAGCAGGTGCAGGACCGCGTTCGTGGAGCCCCCGAACGCCATGACCACCGCGATCGCGTTCTCGAACGCCTCGAGGGTCATCACGTCACGCGCGGTGATGCCGCGGCGGAGCATCTCGACGACCGCCTCGCCGGACCGTCGCGCGAAGCCGTCGCGGCGCCGGTCGGTCGCCGGGGGGGCGGCCGAGCCCGGCAGCGACATGCCGAGGGCCTCGGCGGCCGACGCCATCGTGTTCGCGGTGTACATGCCGCCGCAGGCGCCCTCTCCGGGGCAGATCGCGCGCTCGATGGCGTCCACGTCCGCGCGGCTCATCAGCCCGCGGGCGCAGGCGCCGACCGCCTCGAAGGCGTCGATGATCGTGACCTGCTTCTCGGTGCCGTCCGACATCTTCGCGATGCCGGGCAGGATCGACCCGGCGTAGAGGAACACCGACGCCAGGTCGAGCCGGGCGGCGGCCATCAGCATCCCGGGCAGTGACTTGTCGCAACCGGCGAGCAGCACCGAGCCGTCCAGCCGCTCGGCCTGCATCACCACCTCGACCGAGTCGGCGATCACCTCGCGGGACACCAGGGAGAAGTGCATGCCCTCGTGCCCCATGGCGATGCCGTCCGACACCGAGATGGTGCCGAACTCCAGCGGGTAGCCGCCGGCGGCGTGCACCCCGTCCTTGGCGGACTGCGCGAGCCGCTGCAGCGAGAGGTTGCAGGGGGTGATCTCGTTCCAGCTCGACGCGACCCCGATCTGCGGTTTGGCGAAGTCGTCGTCGCCCATGCCGACCGCGCGCAGCATGCCCCGGGCCGCGGTCTTCTCCAGACCGTCGGTGACGTCGCGGCTGCGCGGCTTGATGTCCGGTGCGTCGCTCACGATCACGACCCTACGGCTCAAGTGAGTGGCAGGTCCCTCGCAAGCGGGCCGTGGCCCACTCGTGGGTGGGGCTGGCACCACTCGGCACTGCGGCCAGCGCCCTCGCTCCGCCGAGTGCCGGGAAGGAACCTTGGCGCCATGGCACTGCACGAGCTCGCCGCCCGGAGGGCGGGACCCGCCCCCGCCGGGCCGCGTTCCCCTGCGGCCTGGCGCGAGCTGCTGCTGCTCGTCCTGCTGTACGTCGGGTACAGCGCCGCCCGGATGATCGGCGACGCCGACCTGGGCACGGCGACGGCCCACGCCGAGGCACTCCTGGACGTCGAGCGCTTCCTGCACATCGACGTCGAGAGCTGGGCGAACCGGACACTTCACGACGTACCTCTCCTGGCCGTCCTCGCGAGCTACTGGTACGCCGCCCTCCACTACCTCGTCACCCCGGCCGTGCTGTTCTACGCCTACCGCTCGGCCCCGCACGTCTACCGGCGGGCGCGCAACACCCTGGTGGCCGGCAGCGCCCTCGGGCTGGTCGGCTTCACGCTGCTCCCGATGGCGCCGCCCCGGATGCTCCCGGGCTACGTCGACACACTCTCCGCGACGTCGGGCAGCGGATGGTGGGGATCGGACGCGAGCGCCCCGAAGGGCCTCGGCGCGATGACGAACGAGCTCGCCGCCATGCCCTCCCTGCACGTCGGCTGGGCCCTGTGGTCCACCTGGGTCATCCTCCTGCTGACCCAGAGCCCACGGCTGCGCCGGCTGGCCGTCACCTACTCCGTGGTCACCACGGTGGTCGTCGTCGCGACCGCCAACCACTACCTGCTCGACGCGGTCGCCGGACTCGCCGTGATGGCCGTGGGGCACCGGGTCGCCACCCGCTGGGCCGACCGGGGCGGGCGCCGCGCCGCCCTCAGTCCACGGCCAGCAGGTCGTCGAAACCCGGCTCCGGAAGAGTCGTACGCAGGATCACCGACCCCTCTGGGTCGAGCAGCGTGACCTCGGCGCCGCCCGCGCTGGGCGGTGACGTGCCCGGCTCGACCAGAGCCGCGACCCCCTCCGCCGAGACCGGCAGGCTCCGCGCCGGCATCCCGGCCCGCCGGTAGACCAGCGAGCCGGGACCGGTCGGGCACAGCAGCAGCGTCGGGTCCTGGGTCGAGAACGGCTCGAGCAGCCACGGAACGGTGGGCTCGGCGCCGGTGGGCAGCGCCCGGACGCCGGCGGTGAACGCCTGGCTGCCCTGCTGGCCCACCAGGGCCTGGAAGCGCCGCCCGTCCGGCCGCGTGACCAGGACGAGAGCGAGCCGGCGCTCCTTCCACGGGACGCCGCTCCAGATCACCGTCCGCGGCACCGCCTCCAGGTGGACGACCGAGCCCAGGCCTGCCCGCAGGGCACGGGAGAGCTGGGCCGGGTCGGGGCCGCGGTAGGTCGCCGCGTCGGCCCCTCGCACCGTGAGGACCTGGGAGCCGCGTGTCCCCGTCACGACGCGCACCAGCAGCGGCACGCTGAACACACCCGGCCCCTGGGCGCGCACCGCCACCATCGGGTCGGCGTCCCGGCCCAGGTCGGCGACCACCACACCGTCTTCGGCGTAGTGCAGGCTCCAGGCCCGCCGCGGCGACCCGTCGGACGTGAACTCCACGCGCGGCGACACGCCGAAACGGGCCGGTCCGGGCCGGGCCATGGCCACGGCGTAGACCGTGCCGTCCTCGGCGTGCGCGGCCCAGGCGAGGACCGCCTGCGGATCGGTGAGCGCCACGCCCTCGGTGACCTCGGCCCGGCCCACGGGGACGCCTCTGGGCACCCGCAGGGCGTGCACGGAGGTCGCGACGATCCCGCGGTTGACGTCGGTCCCGGCGATCACCAGCCGGGAGCCGTCGGGGAGGCCGCCGGCGAAGAACAGCCGGGTCGCCTCCCTGCGGCTCTCGCGGACCCGGCCGAGAGCCAGGGACACGAACGCGTCGTCGTCCACCAGGTCCCCACGCGGTGCCCAGTCGATGCCGTCGCGCGAGACCGGTGCGGGAGGAGCGGCCGCCCGCGACGGTCCCCGGCTCGCCTCCGGGTCGGGCCGGTCCCCCAGCAGCTCGACGTCGGGGCGGACGACGGCCAGCGCCACACCGGCCGCGACGAGCCCGGCCACCCACAGCACGGTGCGGCGTCGTCGCTCGACCTCCGGCGACCCGGCGAGCAGCTCGTCGGGACCACCGGATCGTCCGGGGTCCACGCTCGAATCCTAGGTCGGTCTAGGTCGGCACGGCTCGCGCAGCAGGTCAGTAGTCGGCGGTGATGACGTTCGCCAGCGGCTCCCCGGCGACGTACCGCCCGATCTGGTCCTGGACCAGCCGCCTGGCGCGTGGGATGAACGCCGTGGTGTTGCCTCCGACGTGCGGGCTCACCAGGACGCCCGGGAAGGACCAGAGCGGGTGGTCCTGGGGCAGCGGCTCGGGGTCGGTGACGTCGAGAGCGGCCCGCAGCCGTCCCGAGGTGACCTCGGCTATCAGGTCGTCGGTGCGCACGACAGGACCGCGCGACACGTTCACCAGCAGGGCACCGTCCCGCATCCGGGCCAGGAAACCGGCATCGACCATCCCGCGCGTCTCGTCGGTCATCGGCACGGTCAGCACCACGACGTCGGCCTGCGGAAGCATTGCCGTGAGCGCCTCGAACGGCTCGACCCCGTCGCGTGCCCCGCGGGCGACGCGAAGGACCTCGCACTCGAAGCCGGCCAGCCGGCGCTCGACAGCCGCCCCCACCGAGCCGTAGCCGACGATGAGCACCGTGCGGTCGGCGAGGGCGTCTCGCCGGCCGCCGGCCCACTGGCCGCTCAGTCCGTCACGCACGAAGTCGGGGATCCCGCGCAGGCTGGCCAGTGTCAGCGTCACCGCCAGCTCCGCGGTCGACGCGTCGTGCACGCCCCGGGCGTTGCACAGGGTCACGCCGTCGGGCACCAGCGGCCGCACGTCGTCGACGCCTGCGGTCAGCGTCTGGACCACCCGCAGGGACGGCATGTGCGACATCAACCGGGCCGGGGCGGAGCCGAACATGTAGGGCAGGACGTAGAGCTCGACCTCACCGATCGTCTCGGGCGGGTCGCCCTCGCCGGTGTGCACGTCGACGTCCACGCCGGCCGGCAGGTCCAGTGCGGCCGGCCAGTCCGTGTACGGCAGCCAGACCCTCATACCGCGGGCGCCTCGATCGCGCGGCAGCGGGTGAGGTATCGCTCCCAGTCCCAGTCGCGCAGGAACGCCCCGGCCGCCTCGTGCCCGGCGAGGAGGAGCTGCTCCTGCTGCTCGTCGCTGATCCCGAAGTCGACCGGGGAGACGCCGGAGGTGTCGACGAAGACGCTACGTGCCTGGACGCACGGGTCGTGGATGTGCTGGGCGTCGCAGGCCTCGAGCATCGTCTCCACCAGCGACAGCGCAAGCGACACGGTGCCGCGTACCTCGGTCGTGTGCACCCGGCCGTCCGGGCGCATCGACAGCCGGACACCGAACGTCGGCCACCGGGGCGGACGTCCGTCCGTACGGTCGAAGACGTCGACCGGGAAGTTCGACAGCACGCCCCCGTCGACCAGGGTGGACACCGAGCCGGGACCACCCGCGACCCCCGGCGAGCGCAAGGTGACCGGCTCGAAGAAGAACGGGATCGAGGCGGACGCGCGGACAGCGTCCGCGACCTCCTGCTCGTCCGGGTCGAGGCCGTAGAGCGAGTAGTCCCACGGCAGCCTGACGAACCTGCGACGCGACACGTCGCTGGCAGTGACCAGCAGCGCGTAACGCTGGTCGGCGGGCAGTGAGCTGTCGTCATCCTCCGCCCGGAGGTCGCCGAACGTCCGGACGCCGAGGTCGCGGAGGGCCCCGCGGATCCACGAACGGAGGTAGTCCCCCTCGAAGACGCCACCGTCGAAGGCCAGCGACAACCCGTCGACGACCCGCACGAGCGGCCCGGCCACCCGCCCGACGGGGCCGCGGTCGCGCAGCCGCGGGTAGTGCAGGGTGCGGGCGACGTCCTCGAGCCGCTCCAGCGGCTCGCCTGCTCGCTGCAGCGCCACGAGGAACGCAGCGACGACCGCGCCGGCCGACGTGCCCGCGACGCGGGGGAACGAGTAGCCCGCCCGGGCCATCGTCGCGACCGCACCGGCCAGCCCGATGCCCTTCACCCCGCCTCCCTCGAGGACGAGGTCGGCACGACGCGACTCCATGGCCCGACCCTAACGATCTCGTCACCGTCGACGCCGCGGGTGGCGTCCGGGGTCCCGGCACGGGAGGCTCGGCGGAATGTCACCCCTGTCCCGCGCCGCCGCCCTGCTCGGGCTGCTGCTGGCTCTGCCCGCCTGCAGCGGCGACGACTCGGACGACGGTGGCGCCAGCGGCACACCGTCCGACCGGCCGAGCTCATCCTCGCCGGACGCCGGTTCGACGACGGCGGCACCGGGCACACCGGTGGCCCGGGCTCAGGTCGATGACGTCGTCGCGGGCGGCCTCGAGGTTCCCTGGGGGTTGGCCTTCCTGCCCGACGGGTCGGCCCTGGTCAGCGAGCGGGACACGGAGATGGTGCGGCTGGTGACACCAGGTGGCGAGGTCCGCGGCGTCGGACGGGTCGAGGGCGTGGACGGGGTGGGCGAGGGCGGCCTCCTCGGGCTCGCGGTCTCTCCGGAGTACGCCGAGGACAGCACTGTCTTCGCGTACTTCACGTCGGGCTCGGAGAACGTCGTGGCCCGGCTGACCTACGACGGGCAGGACCTCTCCGCGCAGCGCACGATCCTGGACGGCATCCCGGCCGGGCCGATTCACAACGGCGGCCGGATCGCGTTCGGGCCGGACGGCCACCTCTACGTCGGCACCGGCGAGTCCGGCAACACCGGGCTCTCCCAGGACCGCGGCTCGCTCGGGGGGAAGATCCTGCGGATCACACCCGACGGCGACCCCGCACCCGGCAACCCGTTCGACGGGTCACCGGTCTACAGCCTGGGCCACCGCAACGTGCAGGGCCTGGCCTGGGACGCGCGAGGGCAGCTGTGGGCCGCGGAGTTCGGCCAGAACACCTGGGACGAGCTGAACCGGATCGAGCCGGGCGGCAACTACGGCTGGCCACAGGTCGAGGGACGGTCGGGTGACGACCGGTACATCAACCCGGTCCGCCAGTGGTCGACCGATGTGGCGTCGCCCAGCGGGATCGCGGTCGCCGCGGACTCGGTGTTCATGGCCGGGCTCGGCGGCGAGCGGTTGTGGCAGATCCCGATCCCGGACGGCAAGGTCGGCCGGCCACGGGCGCTGCTGCGCGCCGACTACGGCCGGCTGCGCACGGTCGCCGTCGCTCCCGACGGCTCGTTGTGGCTGACCACGAGCAACCGGGACGGGCGTGGGTCCCCGCGGGGGAACGACGACCGGATCCTCCGGCTCACCGTCGAGACGGCGGGGTCGTGATGGCAGGACTGGACTTCTGGGTCGGTGACTGGGACGCGACCTGGACGGGTGGCACCGGGCGCAACCGGGTCACCCGGGACCTCGGTGGCCGGGTGATCGTCGAGCGGTTCGAGGTGGCCGGCGACGAGCCCTTCTCGGGGATGAGCCTGAGCGTGCTCGACCCGACATCCGGTCGGTGGCGGCAGACCTGGGCCGACTCCAGCGGCGGCTACTGGGCCTTCGTCGGCGGCCCGCAGCCCGACGGCACCTTCGTCTTCGCAACCCCGGGACCGGTCGACGCGGAGCAGGTGCACAGGCGCATGGTCTTCTCCGACAGCCATGACGACTCGTTCGCCTGGCGCTGGGAGTTCTCCCCGGACGGCGTGGTGTGGGAGCAGCGCTGGGCGATCAGCTACACGCGCCGTTGAGGCCATCGGTACTCATGTCATGAGTTCGGTCACGTGACGCTGTAGGCCACCCAGCGGAGCAGGAGGTCGCCGCCGGGCTCGTACCGGACGACCGTGACCTTCGCGTACTCGCTGTCCGCGAGGTGCACCGCCAGGACAGCCCCCGGCGGCAGGTCCGCGGGCGACAGCGGAGGGTTGGCGTCCCCCTGGCGGTAGGACGCCGCAGCGAGCTGCGCTGGGGTCACGTCGTCGAACCTCCGGTCGCCGAGGACGACCGCGCCGAGGGTCGTCTCGTCGAAGACGAAGAGCATGTGCGCCGACCCGTTCCAGGCCAGCTGGCTCGCGAAGAGGTCCACCACGCGACCAGACTGGAGATCGAGACCACTCGTCGGGTCCGCCAACCGCGTCTCCCCTTGCGAGAGGACGCCGTCCGTCAGGGCAGGGCTGGTCGACACCGTGGCCGTCGGTGGGCTCTGCGAACCCCCGGGCGAGACACCGTCGGCTGTGTTGCTCGGATCGGTGTCGGTGGCCGAGGGTCGGCTCAGCAGGACCGCGACGAGCACGATGAGCAGGCAGAGCGCCGAGGCGGCTGCGACGGCCAGTGCGGTCCGGCCGCGAAGCGGCGCCCATGGTCCGGACGGTCGACCTGCCGGCTCGGGTTCGCGCGGCGTCGTCGTCCGTGCCGGCGCAGCTGCCGGATCACTACGCGCCGCGAGAGGGCCGTGCCCGGTGCGCGGGCTCCGCGCGATGTACAGCTCCCCCTGGAGGTTCCCGATCATGCTCGGCGTCTGGTCGGGCGTCGCCTCCCGCACGATGCGGAAGACGTAGTCGTACAGCTCGTCGACCGAGACCCGGCCGTCACCGTCGAGGTCCGCGTCTCCGGTCCGGAGCCCGTCGAGGACTGCCCTGGTGAACAAGGAGGGTGTGCCGCTACCGGAGACCGATCCGCTGTCCGTCTCGAAGGCGTACTCCATCGCAGTCGACGCGGTGACGACGGCACGGCCGCGGCCCTCGAACCGCTCCTGGATGTCGACCGTCTCGCTGGCCCGGGGCACCATCCCCCGCGCGAACGCGCCGCTGTAGCAGCAGTCGAGCAGCAGGACGATCTTCCGGGACCTGCTCTGGTCCATCCGCTCGTTGACGAACACGGATGAGATCCCCGTTGCCGCCAGGCGGTTGAGCTTGGTGCTCGTGCTCGCGAAGTAGAGCCGGCCGCTGTCGTCCTTGATGCCGTGACACGAGAGGTAGAGCAGCAGGAGGTCGTCGCGAAGCCGGTCGTCGAAGAACGCCTCGATCTCCTCTGTGACGAGATGTGCGGCCTGGTTGACGAGGGTCCGCACCTGGAAGCCACCGATCGCCGGGTCGGCCAGCGTCGTCGCGAGCGCCTCGGCCTCCTTGGCCGGCCCCCGGAGCTGCCGCAGCGCGGGATCGTCGTAGCGGTCGCTCGCGACGATCAGCGCGAAGGACCCCGACATCAGGGAACCACCGGATCGGTCTCAGCCGGCATCGATCGGCGCCGCATGGCGGGCGAGCCAGGCATCGACGAGGCGGCGCTGCTCCTCGTCCGTGGCGCCGGTGAGCTTCAGCGTGTCGCCGCCCATCTGGATCTCAACCTGCCGCCGGCCGTCCCGGCTCAGCCAGCTCTGCACCGCAGCAACCACGTGCCCCAGCGCGGAGGACTTCGCGAGGGTGAGGATCAGTCCTCCGATGGCAAGGACGTCGACCGCCTTGGTGCCGTCGGGGGCGGGGCCGGACCGGGCGAGGTCGACAGCGTCGACATCCAGCTCGAGGAGCTCCTGCCGCAGCTGCGACGTCAGCTCGGCAACCTCCTCGACGTCCGCGTCCGAGCCCGCGCCGACCTGAACACGCACCTGTTCTGCTGCATCTCCCATCCCGACATCGTGCTCCGCGCCGGGGCGCAGGGCCACTTCCCGCGCCCAGGGATCGAGGACGCGCCCGCAAGCCGTCCGTAGAGTGCCGGTGTGGTGAGCCCGGGGCCGGTCGCGCTGGTCGGCAGCGGCGAGTACCTCCCGGTCATGGAGCCGCTGGAGCGTCGGCTGCTGGACGGCCGCCCACCACGCTTCGTCCAGCTCGCCACGGCCGCGGCCCCGGAAGGCGTCAAGTCCCTCGCCCGGTGGCACGAGCTGGGCCGAGCGTCGGCCGAGCGGCTCGGCGTCCAGCAGGTCGTGGTGCCTGTCGTCGACCGGATCAGCGCCGATGACGCGGAGCTCGCCGCACTCATCGACGGTGCGGGCCTGGTGTACCTCTCCGGCGGCAACCCGCCGTTCCTCGCCCGGACGCTGCGCGGCACCCGGGTCTGGAGCGCGATCGAGGCCGCCTGGCTGGGCGGAGCGGCGCTGGCCGGCTGCAGCGCCGGCGCGATGGCCCTGACCGGCCAGGTGCCCGACCTGCGGCACCCGCTGCGCGACGCGGAGCCGGGGCTGGGCGCGGTGCCCCGACTGAGCGTGCTGCCCCACTTCGACCGCTTCGCGGGGCGGCTGCCCGACCTCGTCCTGACCCGGCTGTCCAACCCCCCGGACGGCGTCACCGCGGTCGGGATCGACGAGGACACCGCGCTGGTCGGGGGGCCTGACGACTGGGAGGTCGTGGGGCGCCAGTCCGTCTGGCTGCTCGGCGCGGACGGCCGGCACGAGCACCCGGCGGGCAGCGTGCTGCAGCTCCCGTCAGCCGGCGTCTCGACCGCCTGAGCGGCCCATCCGTGCGACGAGCCGCCGACACATCTGCGACGGCTGAGGCGCAGGGGGCGCCGGAGCTGCCACCCCCGTCACCGCTGCATCAGTCGTGTCGGGGGGTCAGAGTCCGCGGCGGGTGCTCGCGGTCAGGCGCCTGCACCCCTGACCAGCCGGTGTGACGAGAGACCGGCCAGGCGCCCGCGAGCCGTGGGCGGCGCCTCCGCGGATCCGCCTCGATCGTGGTCCGTGCCACCTCGTGTGATCCGCCCCAGCCCCCACAGTGCGGGGGGACGATCATCTGCCTCGATCGCTGCAGGCAGTGACGTTGCTCAGCCGGTCGTCGAGAAGCCTGACTTCTCGACCGCGGCGGCGCAGACGGACTCGTCCTGCGCCCCGGTGCCGCCGCTGGCGCCGACCGCCCCGAGCAGGGTGCCGTCGCGGTAGACCGGGACAGCACCGGTCTGCGGCGTGTAGCGACCGTGCGTCATGGCCGTCAGTGCGGTCGAGAAGTTCGGCAGGCCCTCCGCCTTCTGCTTCTGTGCGTCGCTGGGCTGCCCGTAGGCCGCCGCCGTCCAGGCCTTGCCCTGCGCCACGTCGGCGCTGACCCACGGCGCGCCGTCCATGCGGGTGAAGGCGACCAGGTGGCCGCCCGGGTCCATCACGGCGAAGGACATCGGGACACCGAGGTCCTCGGCGCCGGCCCGGGCGTTCGCCAGGATGCCGTTGGACTCGTCAAGAGTGAGCATGTCCGGGTCCTGCCCCGCGACACGGGGGACGGAAACGTCAGGTGCAGCGTTCGACGACGAGCTCGCGGACCCGCGCCGCGTCAGCCTTCCCGCCGGTCGCCTTCATCACGGCGCCGACGATGGCCCCGGCGGCGGCAACCTTGCCGCCGCGGATCTTC
Source organism: Actinomycetes bacterium (assembly GCA_036380775.1). Lineage (GTDB taxonomy): Bacteria > Actinomycetota > Actinomycetes > JACCUZ01 > JACCUZ01 > DASVED01. The sequence continues at coordinate 2,327 of DASVED010000077.1, read as the reverse complement.
TCGGCCACGTCCGGGTTGGCGGCGAGCGCCTCGTCCACGGCGGTGACCAGCGCTCCCTCGTCGCTCACGACCGCCAGCTCGCGCGCGGCGACGACCTCGTCAGGCTCGCCCTCGCCGGCCAGGACGCCCTCGATGACCTGCCGCGCCAGCTTGTCGTTGAGGGTGCCGTCCGCGACCAGGGCGACCATCCTCGCCACCTGGGCGGGGGTCATCGGCAGCGAGGCCACGTCGATGCCGCGCTCGTTCGCGTGCCGGGCCAGCTCGCCCGTCCACCACTTGCGGGCCGCCTCCTGCGGCGCGCCGGCGGCGACCGTCTCCTCCACGAGGTCGAGCGCACCGGCGTTGACCAGCGACTGCATCTCGAAGTCGGTCAGCGCCCACTCGGCCTGCAGCTCGCGCCGCCGCTCCCAGGGCGGCGGGGGCAGCTCGGACCGCAGGCGCTCGACCCAGGCGGCCTCCGGCGCGACGGGGACGAGATCCGGCTCCGGGAAGTAGCGGTAGTCCTCGGCCTGCTCCTTGGACCGGCCAGGTGTCGTGACACCCGTGTCCTCGTGCCAGTGCCGGGTCTCCTGGACCACGCGCTGCCCGGCGGCCAGCCGCGCTGCCTGCCGCGAGATCTCGTAGCGCACCGCACGTTCGACCGAGCGCAGGGAGTTGACGTTCTTGGTCTCCGACCGGGTGCCCAGCGGGTCGGCGGGGCTCCGCCGCAGCGAGACGTTGGCGTCGCATCGGAGGGAGCCCTGCTCCATGCGTACGTCGGAGACGCCGAGGTTCCGCATCACCTCGCGCAGGGCCGTGACATAGGCGCGGGCCACCTCGGGCGCCAGCGCGCCGGTGCCCTCGAACGGCCGGGTGACGATCTCGATCAACGGGATGCCGGCCCGGTTGTAGTCGACCAGGGAGTAGTCGGCGCCGTGGATGCGACCGGTGGACCCGCCGACGTGCAGCGACTTCCCGGTGTCCTCCTCCATGTGGACCCGCTCGATCTCGACGCGGATCGTGCGCGTGCCGTCGGCCGTCGGGACCTCGACATCGAGGTGACCGTCGATACAGATCGGCTCGTCATATTGCGACGTCTGGAAGTTCTTCGGCATGTCCGGGTAGAAGTAGTTCTTCCGCGCGAAGCGGCACCACGACGCGATGTCGCAGCCGAGCGCCAGCCCCACCCGGACCGTCGACTCCACCGCCACCGCGTTGAGCACCGGGAGCGCCCCCGGCAGCCCGAGACAGGTCGGGCACACCTGGCTGTTGGGAGCGGCGCCGAACGTCGTCGAGCAGCCGCAGAACATCTTCGAGGCAGTGCCGAGCTCGACATGCACCTCGAGCCCGATGACCGGGTCGAAGGCCGCTACCGCCTCGTCGTAGTCCGTCAGCTCCGGCGCGAGAGCAGACCCTGCTGTCATGCCTCGTCCTCGCCCCGCCTGAGGCGCCGGATGATGATGATCGTGCCGGTGACCAGGACGACGGCGTTGAGCACCGCGTCGACGAGCTCCAGGCGGTCGCCGTCCTCACGCGCCTGCCGGAGCCGGGACAGGGCGGTCCGGCCCGCCATCACGGTGCTCACGAACGTGATCACGGACTTGATGTTCTTCACAGCGCTGCCTCCGTGGTGGCGGGGATCTCGGGTGCCTCGTCGATGAGAAGGTGGCCCCATCGGTCGGCCAGGGCGGCCTCGAGCGCGGCGCCCACGCGGTAGAGCCGCTCGTCGGCGAGCGGCGGCGCGATGACCTGGAAGCCGACCGGCAGGCCGTCCTCGGCGGCCAGTCCCGCCGGCAGCGACATCGACGCGTTGCCCGCAAGGTTCGACGGGATCGTGCACAGGTCGGCGAGGTACATCGCGAGCGGGTCGTCCACCCGCTCGCCGAGCCGGAACGCCGTGGTCGGCGTCGTCGGCGACACCAGCACGTCGGCCTGCTGGAAGGCGCGCTCGAAGTCGCGCACGATCAGCGTCCGGACCTTCTGGGCCTGCCCGTAGTAGGCGTCGTAGTAGCCGCTGGACAGCGCGTAGGTCCCGAGCATGATGCGCCGCTTCGCCTCCGGGCCGAAGCCAGCGTCGCGGGTGAGCGCCATGACGTCCTCGGCGCTGGCCTGCGCGTCGTCGCCGACCCGGAGCCCGTAGCGCATCCCGTCGAAGCGGGCCAGGTTGGACGAGGCCTCGCTCGGCAGGATCAGGTAGTAGGCCGGCAGCGCGTAGTCGAACGCGGGGCAGTCGACCTCGACGACCGTCGCGCCGAGCCCCTCGAGCAGCGCCACCGACTCGTGGAAGCGCTGCTCCACCCCCGCTTGGTAGCCCTCGCCGGAGAACTGCCGGACCACACCGATGCGCA